>CAIZKT010000463.1:0-3024 GCA_903933565.1 uncultured Victivallales bacterium
GTAAGCGTCGCAGTTACCCCATCTGGCGGCGGGGGTGTCGGGTGCGGTACGGTAGGGGAGAGTCAGGACCGTTGGCGTACGGCGGCCGCGCGGTGTGGTAGGCGCGGGGCCGGGGGTTGGTTCAGTAGTAGGATTCGGCCTTATGCCAGTTTCCAGGCAGGAGTTCGTCGAGGCGGTGTGCGGGGTGGCCGTTGATGCGGCGCAGGACGTCCTCGATGTAGACGAACGGGTCGATGTCCATGACCCGGCAGGTCTGGACCAGGGAGAGCAGGATGCCGGTGGCGTCACCGCCGCCCTTGCTGCCGGCGAACAGCCAGTTCTTCCGGCCGATGGCCAGGGGCCGGAGAGCGCGTTCGCTCTCGCCGTTGTCGGGGCGCAACCGGGCATCGCCGAGGAAGGTCCGCAGGGCGCCGCCGAGGTTGTGCATGTAGCCGATGGCGGCGGCGAAGGCCGAACGGGGGAGCACCTCGCCGTCGAGCAGGGCTCTGGCGGTGCGGGCGAACAGCCAGTCGATCAGCGGCGCGATCTTCTCACGGCGCACGGCCAGCACGAGCTCGTCGCCGCCGGTGGGATGACGCCGGGCGAACTTGTCGTAGCGGAAGATGTTGCGGATGGCGCGCAGCACCGACTCGCGCAGATCCTTCGGCGCGTCGACCGCCTCGCGGAACTTGCGCCGGACGTGCATCCAGCAGCCGCACTCGAAGACGCCCTCCTGGGTGAACAGATCGTCGTACCCCTTGTAGGCGTCGGCATGGATGTAGCCTTTGTAGCCCTTGAGGAACTCCTTGGGCCGTTTCTTGCAGCGGTCGACAGTGAACTCGAACACCCGCAGCGGCGGCCCGACGCCGCCGGCCACGTAAACCCACATGCGGCCGGTGACCGTCTTGCCGTGGCCCTTGACCTGCAGGGCCACCGGCGTATCGTCGGTGAAGATCACGCCGCGGGCGATCAGCAGCGCCTTCATCTGCAGGTACAGGGGCCGCAGCACCTCGGCGGCGGCGAGGTACTGGCGGCAGAGGGTCTGGCGGCTGATCTCGATCCCGAGACTGTGCAGGCGCTCCTCCTGGCGGTAGAGGGGCAGGTGCATGGCGGTCTTGTTCACGACCACGTCGGCGATGAAGCTCTCGTCGAAGTTGCCGCCGGGAATGGCGAAGTCGGGAGCCGGGGCGGCGGCCACGCCGTGCTGCGGGGCGGCCGGATCGGCGTACCTGGGGCGGACGAAGCACTTCACGTAGTACTCGGGGGGCTTGACCGCGAGCTTGCGGGTCACCTCCTCGCCGATCCGCACCAGCGGTTCGCCGGTCTCCAGGCTGATCTTCTCCTCTGCGGGCAGATCGATCTCGATCCGCTCCTCGCGCAGACCCTCGGGGATAAGTCCGTCGAGGTTGCGGCGCAGCGGGTGCCGGGTGGGGGCGGGAGGCGGGGTCGGGCGCGGGGGGGCCAGTTGCTCCCCGGCGCGCTCCAGCTCCCGGTTCAACTCTTCGACCTCCTTAAGCAGGTCAGCGAAGACCTGCTGGTCGGCGGGGTCCTGAATGAGGCGCTCGGAGCGCGGCCCGAACAGCGCCTTCTCAAGCAACCGGATACGGTCGCGCAAGCGCGTGATCTCCGTCTCCTTCTCTGCCAGGAGCCGGTCCTTTTCGGCCAGGGCCTCCGCGAGCCCCGCTGCGGGTTGTGACGCACTCGTCAACATGCTTCCTAATATAACACGTAAGATAGTGCGCGCCAACGTATTATGATATTTCTGAGGAATTTTACCGGCAGCCTTCCGGCGGCCGTTGCGGCGGCACCATACTTCCCGGCAGCAGCGCCAGGAGCCGGCGGTCCAGTTCGACCCGTCCGCCCCGGCACGGCGGCAGGGCCAGGCGGCCCCTCTCGAGGCGCCTGTGCCACAGCGCCAGGCCGGCGCCGTCCCAGTGGAGGACCTTCACCTGGGTGCGCTGCCGGTTGACGAACACGTAGTACGCCCCGTCGTCCGGCCGGCCCCCGTGCTCGTAGATCAGCGCACTGAGACCGGTGAACGAACGGCGCATGTCCGTCGGGCGCAGGCACAGGAACAGCCGCGGGGGGCCGTTGGGCTTCAGCATGCCGCACCCATGACCCGCAGCAGGCGATTCAGGGTCGCCGCGTCGAAGTCCGGGGCGATCTCCAGTTCCAGTTCGCCCAGCCGCAACCGCAGCCCCGCGCCGGCCGACGGCAGCACCACCGGCGCGAACAGCGGTTCCTCGCCGCCCGCACTGGCCGACGGCAGCACCATCGGCGCGAGCCGCGCCTCCTCGCCGTCCGGGCCCTCCGTACCGCCGGTCGGACGCGGCCCGGCCAGACGGCCGTGCCAGTAGTAGAACTGCCACAGCGCCAGGCCCCGCTGCCGGCAGAACTCTGCCGTCGACAGGCCGCTCCGGCACCGCTCCTGCAGCACACCGTACCACCGCGTCCGCCGCTCTCTGTAAGGAACTCCCGCCGACATCATGCCGACCCCCGATCGCTGCGGCGACCGGCACCATGCCGATCGTCCGCACGGAGTACAGCATAGTGCAGACCCACACCCCGCCGCCAGATGGGGTGGAAGTGACGCTTACGGCTGCATTGGGGGTCGCCTCGCCGCCGGGCTTTGGCTTGACAGGTTGGTGTCCGTCACCTACACTGCCACACCGGCAAGGATGCGAGCCGGGCGATCACGAGGCGTGGAGGCAGGAACCCTTGGCCGACGGCAAACCCATCCTGACGGGGCGTAGTGTGGTGCTTGGCTTGCTGGCGGCCGCGCTGCTTGGCGCCACCTGCTACTTCAACGACTGCGTCATCCGGGCGGGCACGACGGTGTCGTCGCTGATGCCGGTGGCGGCCTACGGCGGCCTGCTTGCCTTCGTGTTGCTCATCAACCCGTTGCTGCGGCGTTTGCGGCCGCGCTTGGCGCTGAGCGGCGGTGAGACGGCGGTCGTGCTGGCGCTGTTTCTGCTGGCTTGTGGCATTCCGGGGTGGGGGCTGGTGCAGCTTTTCCCGATGACCGTGATCATGCCGCATCACGAC
>CAIZKT010000464.1:0-12048 GCA_903933565.1 uncultured Victivallales bacterium
CGTGTTTACCGGCCGGGGTCAGGGTCTTATCGTCGCCGCCGGTGAGCTTGATGCCGTGTCCGCCCACCCCGGAGATATCATTGGCGAGAACTGCGGCGAAGTCCTCAGGGGAACGGCCAGCAGCGGCGGGCGACTCAGGCCTTGGCACGGTCCCCCTCCAGTTCCAAAAGCCGTACCGTGCAGTGCGCCTAGACGACGGAATTGCGGGCCTGCACCGCCGCCGGACTGGCCAGTTGCAGGTCCAGAAGCACGTGGTCAAACTCGCGTTGACGGCGCTTGAACCGCGCCCGTTGCGCCTCGGTGGCAAAGCGCTCCGGCGGCTGCGGCGCAAATCCCCTGACCACGGGCCGCAGCCACGTGGCCTGGGCGGGCTCGACGGCGCGCCTCCGGATGGCCTCACGCACCGCCCTGACGCATCAGCGCCATCGCGGTCGTACCCTCGCGCCGCGCGATCTCCGCCAAGGCGGCCAGGACCGACGCCGGTTCGGCCAGACTCTGCCGACGCTTGGTGCTTGCGAGTTGATTCGGCACGGGATTCTCCGCAGGTTGATTCAACCTTTCTGCGTTACGGGCCGACGGCCGGACTGTCAAGCGCTGAACGCTCATTCCGCACTCACTGGCAGGAGAGCGGCCAGCTGGCCCGTAGTGGGTCGGCATAGCAGCCGATTCTCTCGACCGGGATCGGCTCAAATCCCAGCGTGAACGCCGGCGACTCCGGCCTGAGCCGGTAGTCGTCCTTCGCCGCGTCCACAAACAGGGGGTCGGTAACGACCGAGTGCAGGTCCATGCCCTGCGCCTGCCAGGCTGCCCACTCGTCCAGCAAGGTCGCCTCCCGCAGTTCCACGTCATCCACCCACAGCGTTGCCTCGTCCGGGCACAGTATCACCCGCACGTAGAAGGTGTCCTCGAGGCCGGGGTGATAGTTGGCATCGCCCGGCTTGGGGAAGCAGAAGACCACCTCATACTGGCGCCACGCCGTGCCTACTGTGACCTGATTCGTGAAGCGCACGTCGTGGACGCCGCCCTTGTACGACAGCGCCTCCACGGTCACGGGCGTGCCCTCGGCGGCGGACTTGAGCCATACCGAGAAGCGGTAGGTCTTCCCGGGCACAACGGTCTTGATATGGGCCCCCTCGAGCATCACCTGGCGCTCCCACGGCGGCCTCCCGGTCAGCGCCGACGAGCCCACGCCAACCAGCCGCAAGGCCCGCTGGCCCCCATGCAGCATATCGGTAACCGGTTCGGCTTTCGAGGCGGCGAGGGGCAAGCGGCAGGTCCAGCCCGGCGGCAGGCCCGCAGGTCCGCCCTCCTCGAAACCCCCATTGAGAGCAAGGTCCGGTCCCGTGGTTGCCTTGACCGCAAACTGTCCGGTGCGGACGGGGTGACCGCCCTGCCAGATGAGATTGTGATCGGAGGGATTGTCGGCAAACGAGACGTTGTGGTACTGGATGGCCTTCGCCGTGGTGCCGGGGGAGACGAGAAGGTTGCGACGCAGCCGGTTGTGGTGCATGGTGTGCCCATCGGGCAAGGCGGCGGTGCGCGGGTCGCGCAGCGTGCTGCCCTCCCGGTGCCAGGCGGGCTGGCCGGCGACCGCGTCGTAGTGTTTGGCCCACCCGTTGATCTCCATTCCCATCTTCCAGAAGAAGTGGTCCACGGTCCAGCCGGTGAACTCGATCTGCTGCTCGCCGCAGTCCACGATGATGTTGTTCTCGATCAGGTTGTCGCGGCCATCATGCAGATGGAGCCCCCCCCGCGGCGCCCGCGCGACGATGTTGCCATGGGTGTGGGTGCCCGTGGCGCTCCAGTCCAGGTAGATACCCCAGGCGAAATAGGGCGCCCGCCACTCGCCGTTGACGCGGCCGCGGCCGATCACGTCATGAATGAAGTTGTAGCGGATGACAGACCCGTGCGTGCCTCGCCAGTCCCACGCGTGGCAGTAGATCGCGCCGGTGTCGGTGGTTTCGAGGGATACGTGGTGCAGGTGGTTCAGCTCAATGACGTAGTCACAGCCGTTGGCGACGACGGCAAAGCGCGGCACGTCGTGGACGAGGTTGCGCGAAACGCGGTTGCCCACGCCACGGACGGCTATCCCGGAGCCCTCCTTCCAAAAGACGCCAGTGTGCCAGATGTGGTTGTTCTCGGCGTAGTTCCCGGCCGGGGTGCGGGTGATGGTGTCACCGCCCGACAGGCTGATCCCATCCCGGCCGGTCTCACTGATGTCGCAGCCGACGATGCCGCTGTTCTTGCCACCGGACACAGCCACGCCCGAGCCGCCGTATTCCCCCACGTTGCGGATCGTGCAAGCGGCGAGCCGACAGGCTTCCGTGTTGTTCATCAGCACGCCGGTGCCCTCGCACACCTCAAACCCCAGCCCCTGCACCGTCAGGTGCTTTGTGCCTTCAAGCTGCAGGAGCGTCTGCAGCACCGGCGCATAGACCGTCTCGCCCTCCAGTGGCTTAGGTGGCCAGAACCACAGAGTGCTTGTCTTCTCATCCAGCCACCATTCGCCGGGCGCGTCCAGTTCCTCGCGCAGGCCCATGACGTAGTAGCGGTCGCCGGGGTTGATTCGGTACGAGCAATCATTGGCCAGGGTAATCGTCCGCTGCGCCGGGTCCGTGGAGGCGATGGGGACGAAGTTATTCCACCATTCGAAACCGGCGAAGATGCAGACTCGTCCCTGCGTTGGCTCGGCCCACCGCCGCGCATCAGCTTCCCGATACTGCAGTATGCGTTTCCCCATGGGAGCAGCATCCCAGGTCGTTCCCGCAACAGGGGCGTTCGGGTCGACATAGGCCCAGCCGCCCGTGATCGGGTTCGCGGGATCATAGTTGGGGTAGCGCGCCAGCACCTGCCTTTGGGCACCCATGAAGAGTTGCTTGAAGCGTGCCCCCTTCATGCCCTGCGCGGCGAGATCAGCTTTCAGTATCGGCCCATCACCGGCGGCGAAGCCGGTGATGGCCTTGCCGCCGCTCAGCACCGGCTTCTCGTCACGGTAGGCGCGAAAGACCACCGGGGCCTCGGCGCTGCCGGAGTCCTGGGCCTCCAGCTTCAGCGTCTGCCCAAGCGCGTAGACCCCACCGCGGAGGAATACCGTGGCAGGCCCGGCGAGCGTGCCGGCCGTTCGCAGCTCACGCAGGGCGTCGCGAGCGCGCTCAACCGTCGCGAAGGGACGCTCCAGGGTCCCTCGTCCGTCATCCGTGCCCTCGGGGGCGACGTAGACTTCGACAGCCGCCCCCGCGAGCGTACACGTCAATATCAGAAAGACTGCAGTACGGCGGTGCATGTGCGTCACTCCTCTCTTTAAGATGCGTGATCTCACGGTGTGGCGGCCTCCGCCGGTCCGACCGGCAGGCGCTCGCTGCCGCCAACGCGTTCCAGGACGAGTACTGGGGGCTGCCCGGGGGTCCCATCATCCAGCCGGACGGCGGTGAGCTCGGCCCCGGTCCCCAGCGGTTCGAACACGGTCACGAAGGTCGCCGCCAGCCCCTCGCGGCGGACGATGAGCATGGGCATGTGTCCGTTCGGCTGGTTGGTCAGGCCGGTGCCGAGGACGAGCCGCGCGGCACTCGTCGCGGTGGTCCCCTGGGCGGCCACGGGCACGATCCACACCCGTAGCCGACGGTTGTCGGCGGCATAGGTCAGGGACACAGGCGCCGTCAGTTCGGCGGTCTGGGTCTGCTCCACGTGTTGGTAGCCGTAGCGTTCGCCGAGCTTGCCGGAGCAGGCCGTGAGCGGGGCCGTGCTCTCGAGCAGAGCGCCGTCGAGGTGCAACACGTAGTCGAAGCGGCGCGTTGCCGCCGCGGCGGGCGCGCCTTCTGCCGGGCCCACGTCGAAGCGGTCGACGACGCAGGCCCCGGCGAGGCGCAGGGAACGGGAGAGGAGCAGTCCCGGGTAGGCCGAGTCGCAGGCGGCGGCGGCGAGCTTGGCCTCCGGCGCAAAGCGCAGCAGCCGACCGCAGATGCGTTCCGCCGCCGAGTCTACCGGCCACTGGATATGCCGCGCGCCGGTGGGGCGTTGCGAGATGCCGTCAACGACCACGGTGTTGTGGCTGAGGGTCTGCGCCGTCCACTCGGCCTTCCAGGTGGTTTCGTAGGGCATGCTGCCGAGGTCGGGCAGCCACTGCCGCCCCTGCGCGAAGAGGGTGAGTGTCAGCTTGTCGGCGTGGCCGTGGCCGCCGCCGTGGGGGCCGTAACTCAGGGCCACGGCAGTCGAGTCTGGTTGAGTGACAAAGTCCGCCCCCGCCTGGCGCAGGACGACGATCCCTGAGGCCGGGAAGAGCGAACAGCCCTGGCGGAAGTCGCCGGTGTTGGCGAAAGCGCCGTCGGCCCAGGGCAGGGCGGCGCCGCCGTCGGGCTCGGCCAGCTGCGGCGCGTCGTGGATCAGCCAATGCCAGTCGGGCCCCTGGCGGTAGACCGACGGCGTGGTGGCCACGACCTGGCCGTCTCGCCGGAGGCGCACCGTCTGGCCCTGGCATTCGAGGCGGAAGGCATAGGGGTGGTTCAATTCGGGACAAAGCGCCTGCAAGGCGAAGGACTTGCGGCTTCTCGGGTCGCGGTTGTCGACCTGGTAGACGACCCAGGCCCGATCGTCGCCGCCAGAGTCGGCCAGCCGGGTCAGAGTCCACTCCAGCCCGAAGTCGCCCGCGTCGGTGTCGTTGAGCAGGTAGTGGTCGGACTGACGCACGCCGCCATCGAGGACGTTGATCGTGTCGTCCTGGCGCTCGAAGGTCGGGTCGGCGCGTTCCCAGCGCACGGGCTGGCCGTCGAGCCGGACGCGCTCGTAGCGGTACTGGTAGCGATAGTAGTGCAGGAAGCCGAGTCGACCCCGGTCCACCTCGGCGGCGGCCAGCGGCAGGTCGCGCCGCAGCAGCCAGGCGAGCCGGGGGTCGCGGTAGCGCTCATACCCCACCAGGTGCGTCCAGTTGCCGCGCCACGGCCCGCGGTCGCTATCGCCCAGTGCCGGGTAGGAGAGGTCGGGAAACGCCAGATAGAAGGGGCCATCGAACAGCAGGCGCAGCGACTTCGGCCGGTCGCTGACGTCGGTGACGTAGTGCGCATCCTCGTCACGGCTGCGCTGGTTGGGGACCTGCCAGCGGTAGACGTCGAGGCCGGCGTGCAGCAGGGCCTCGGTGAGCGGCAGCAAGGCCGAGACGACGAACTGGCTGTAGCCCACCGAGCGCTCCCAGAACAGGCCGTCCTCGCGGATGTCGTGGCCGATGAGGTGCCGCAGGCCGTAGGGGCTGCTGGTGGCGTAGGCGACCAGTTGCGGGTCCCGCACGGCCAGGCCCACCAGCCCAACCGCCGCCAGATGCCAGGCCTGAAAGTTGTAGCAGCGGTAGTGCAAGTCTTTGAGGCGCGCATCGTTCTGGAAATCGGTGATGACAAAGCAGACCAGGCCCGCACGCAGGAGGTCGGTCTCGATATGCTGCCGCTGTTCGGCGCTGAGCAGGCCGCTGTCGGCCACCAGGTCGTAGGCCTGCGCCGCGGGCACGAACCACATGGCCTCGTAGAGCGGCGACTGGGTGAAGAGCTTGCAGCGCTGGTTGGTCAAGCTCAACCCGGGGTAGGCATCGGCATAGGCGAGGAGCCCGTCGCGGACCCATTCGCCGAAGCGGGTTTCGCCGGTGAAGGCGTAGGCCAGGGCAACGCTGAACAGAGCGTTCGCCTTGCCCCAGTGCGCCGTGTCGCCCTGCGCCGGCAGCTTGTCCCAGGTCGCGGAGACGGACCCCTTGGCCTCGTCGGTCAGGTCCTGCAGGGCCTTCTTCGCCCAGGCATACTGCGCCGTCCGGTCGCGTGCCTGCGTCACCTCGGCGGGGGTCAGGGCCAGGTACGGATGACGCTCAGGGAAGACGGGGGGCTGGTTCACGGGCACCTCCGCGGCAAGGAACGGGAAGGAAAGGCCGAGGGCAAGGACGGCCCCAAGGCAGCGCCGACGAGCAGAGCGGGGCAGATTCGACTGGGTTTGCACGTCGTTCATCCTCAGAACACGGTGTTTGTTCTTGGCCGTCTCGTCTCGTCACCCGGCGCCAGTGCCGGACACGGGAACAATAGACCGTGGTGAGGACGAGTGCTCGTCCTGCCGGCCCGCGACCCGCGGGCGCCGGTGAGCCGTCGGCCGCCACCGCTACCCACGGCGGCGGCTGAGACGGCGGCGTGCCGGGTCGGCAAAGCCGCCCTTGTACTGGCATCTACAGGCGTGGTGACGGCCCCTGGCACCTGCCCCGCGGGCGCACGGGCCTGGACAGTGACAGACCCTTGCAGCCGTCCCCCGAACTCAGTATTCAACCACCACCGGGGGGGTTGCCTCTTGACAAGGCGGCGAGAGGCGT
This sequence comes from uncultured Victivallales bacterium, assembly GCA_903933565.1. Taxonomy (GTDB): domain Bacteria; phylum Verrucomicrobiota; class Lentisphaeria; order Oligosphaerales; family JAFGRS01; genus CAILUI01. Next base: position 6,329 of record CAIZKT010000464.1, read on the forward strand.
ATATTATACTGATATATACAAGCCAGTAAGTGCGACCGTTGCAGCGCTGGTCACAGGCAAGCTCAGGGGGTATGTCATGAAGGGCCTCACCGTGAAGCAGCAGGAATTGCTCGACTTCATCGAGCAATTCGGTCGGCGGGAGGGCATGGCCCCGACCGTCTATGAGATCGCCGACTACTTCGGCATCAAGGCCGCCACCGCGTTTGCCCATGTGCGCGCGTTGCAGCGCAAGGGCTACGTCACCCGCTCCTCCAAAGCGCGCAGTCTCAGCCTGGTGCGGGCCGACAGCCCGCGCCACCTGTCGCTGACGCTGAGCGTCCCGGTCCTGGGCCGAATCAGCGCCGGCGCGCCCCTCCTGGCCGAAGAGCACGTCGAGGAGACGATCCAGTTCGACCCGACTCTGCTGCCGCGCGGCGCCGGTGGCCACCCCATCTTCGGCTTGCGGGTAACCGGCGAAAGCATGCGCGATGTCGGCATTCTGGATGGCGATATCGTGATCGCTCGGCAGACGGCCACCGCCTCCATCGGTGATATTGTCATCGCCTTGGTCGACAACGAAACCACCGTCAAGTCGCTCTTTATCCACGAGAGCCGAATCGAGCTCAGGCCGGCCAACAAGAGCTACAAGAGCCAGTTCTATCCGCTCGATCAGGTGTTCATCCAGGGCGTTGTAATCGCTCTGCACCGCACCTACAACTGACCTCGTATCTACGTCCGGCCGAGGCTATCACCTGGCGTCTTCCCGGCAAGCGCCGCCACCCGGCCCGGTCCGGGACTCCGCCAGCCTCTCAACCCGGTTGCGTAGGGCGAAGCCTCGTCCTATATTTAATTTCGACCGGCGACCAGGCCGGGAACGAGAGTCCCTGGCGGCGCGGGCTCACGCAGTCGGCCGCGGGGTCGTTGACCGCCGTCGGACGGAGTTCTGTTTATGCGTTCACCACGGCAGATGAGACGAGGCGCCGCTCTCCTGTTGGTCCTGGCGGTCGTTCTGCTGGCGCTCGCCGCGCTCAGCGCCGCCGAGGGTACCGAAGCCCTCAAGCAGCGCCGCCAGGAGGTCCGGCTACAGCTGGCCGCCGAGAAGGCCCGCGTGCTGCGCGAAGACAGCGAAGCGATGGCGCTGCGTGAACAGATCGAGAAGCTGTACCGGGAGCTGGACCGCCTCGTGGCCTCGAAGCCGACGATCACCCGGCTTCAGGCCGACCTGGAGCGCCTCGAAGAGACCATCAAGACTCAAGAATCGGCGGCCCACACCCCGCCAGCGCAGGGGAAATCCTCACCGTGATCAGCAGGCTTACCGGCAAATTGGTCGAGTGCGAGGTGACGGGCATCGTGCTGGACGTGGGCGGCGTGGGCTATGCCGTCTCGGTCCCCATGAGCACCTTCGACCGCTTGCCCCGCATCGGCGAAACCGCCGTGCTGCACACGGTCCTCGTCGTCCGTGAGGATAGCCTCACCCTGTACGGTTTCGCCAGCCTTCCCGAACGCGCCTTGTTTCTGCTGCTCCTGAGCGTCAACGGCGTGGGCCCCCGCACCGCACTGAACGTCCTGAGCTGCCTGCCGGTGTCCACTTTCTGTACGGCCGTGACCCAGGGCGATATCAAGGCACTCACCCGCATTAACGGCATCGGCAAGCGCTCCGCTGAACGCTTGGTCGTAGAACTGCGGGACCGGGTGGCTGAGGTCGCCCCCGAGACGGCCGTGGAACGTCCCGGCGGCGGGCCTGGGGGCGTCTCCCGCGAAGCCACGGACGCCATTGCCGCCCTCGAAACACTCGGGTTCAAGGGCGATTCCGCTCGCAAGGTCGTGCAGAAGCTCTGTGAGACTGCCGCCCCAGAACGACCGAGCGCCGAAAACCTGATCCGTAAGGCGCTCGCGATGTTGAACTCGTAGTCACTCTCCTGGAGTCTGCTACCCCGCACCCTATGGATACGGAACGGTTTATCACCAGTGAATTGAACGCGCGCGAGGAAACCCGCGATGCCACCTTGCGCCCGCAGTGCTTTGAACACTTTCCGGGCCAGGAACGAGTCAAAGAGCGGCTGCTGATCCTTGTGCAAGCCGCCAAAGAGCGCCACGAGGCGTTGGGGCATCTGCTCCTCTGCGGTCCGCCCGGCCTCGGCAAGACTACCCTGGCCCACATCGTCGCAGCCGCCCGCGGCGCCGCCATCAAAGCCACCAGCGGTCCGGTGATCGAGAAGCCTGGCGACCTGGCGGGCCTGCTCACCGGACTCGAAGAGGGTGACGTGCTGTTTATCGACGAGATCCACCGACTCCCGGTAGCCATCGAGGAGTATCTCTACAGTGCCATGGAGGACTTCGTCATCGACATCATGCTCGAACAGGGCGCCGGCGCGCGCTCCGTACGACTGAGCATCCCGAAGTTTACCCTCATCGGCGCCACCACGCGGCAGGGCAAGCTCTCCTCGCCCCTGCGCTCCCGTTTCACCATGTCCTGTCGGCTTGATTACTACACCGTCGCCGATCTGGAACTGATCCTGACACGGTCCGCCGCGATCCTCGGGGTGCCGGCGGACAGCGTCGGCCTGCACGAGGTCGCCCGGCGCAGTCGCGGCACCCCACGCATCGCCAACAACCTGGTGCGCTGGGTGCGCGATTTCGCCCAGGTCCGCGGGGCCGGCTGCATCACGGGTGAGATGGCTGACCTGGCGCTCAAGTTGCTGGACATCGACGCCGATGGTCTGGATGAGATGGACAATCGCATCCTCGAGGCCATGCTGATTAAGTTCGAGGGTCGCCCGGTGGGCCTGAAGAGTTTGTCGGTGGCAGTAGGCGAGGACGAAGAGACCATCGAGGACGTCTATGAACCGTACCTCATCATGGAAGGCTACCTGATGCGTACGGCCCAGGGTCGGCTGGCGACCGAGAAGGCGGCGCGACGCTTCGGCATCGAACCCGGGACCAGAGGCACGCCCAGGCCAGCCCAGCCAAACCTGTTCTGAAACCGCTGAGCAGTACCATCCATGACCGTCGACTACAGCATCGTGATCCCGGCGTTCAACGAGGAGGCGTTCCTGCCCGCCACCTTGACCGCGGTGTGCACCGCCATGGCGGCCCTGCCCGGCGCTTCCGGCGAGCTTATTGTCGTCGATAACAACAGCACGGACCGCACGGCGGCAGTGGCCCGCTCGTACGGAGCGACGGTGGTATTTGAGCCGGTGAACCAGATCTCCCGGGCGCGCAATTGCGGCGCCGCGGCGGCGGTCGGCCGGTATCTGCTGTTCGTGGATGCCGATACCGTGGTCGGAGTTGAGCTGCTGCGCGCGGCGCTGGCGGCCCTGGAGAGTGGCAAGGTCTGCGGGGGCGGCGCCCGCGTGGGCACCTCAGAACAGACCCATTTCGTGGCGCGCCTGTTCCTCTGGCTGTGGAACGCGCTGGCGCCTCGCCTGGGTTACGCTGCCGGAGCCTTCGTCTACTGCCGCCGCGAGGGCTGGGAGCAGACCGGCGGCTTCAGCCATGACCTCTATGCCTCCGAGGAGATCGCCTTCTCCAGGATGCTGCGGCGCTGGGGACGGGAGCGCGGCATGGCGTTCAAAGTCCTCCCGCAGCAGATGGACACGTCCATGCGTAAAGCCCGTTGGTATGGACCGTGGCGGATCGTGGGGATGATGCTGCCGCTGCTCTTCATGCCCTGGCGTCTGCGCTCGCGGCGGCATTGCAGCACGTGGTACGAGCGCCCCGCGACCACGGCACCCGCTTCACCCCCCCCGGACGAGAAAGCCAACCGCACTCGGAAAGGGAGACAACGATGAACAGCATGACCGGTTTCGGCCGCAGCCTGGCGGAGCAGGACGGCAACAACGTGGTCATCGAAGTTGCGGCCGTCAATAGCCGCAAGCAGACCGACATCCGCGTCATCATCCCGCGCGAACTCAGCTCCCTGGAGCCGCTGCTCAAACAGCGTGTGCTCGAGCGGGTCAGCCGCGGCACCTTCGCCGTCACCCTGCAGTACTCGCTGGCGCCAGCACAGCGCGCGGCGTCCCTGGGCATCGACACCGCCTACGCGGTTGAGGTCGCGCGCAGGCTGCGTGAGGTGGCCAGCGCCGCCGGTATCGAGCCGCGCCTCACCCTCGCCGATCTGCTGCTGGTTCCGGGCGTCCTCCGTGATGCCGCTGCCGTGCCGGGGGAGGGTGTCCGCGATCTGGCCTTCGAAGCCCTCGACGAGGCGCTGGACGGAATGCGCAACATGCAGCGCGTGGAAGGCGAGACGCTACGGCACGATCTGGAGAACCGCCTGGCGGCGATTGGGGACCGGGTCCAGTCCATCGCCGTGCGCGCCGACGAGGCGTTGCTGCACCAGCAGAAGCGTCTGCGCGAACGCATTGCGCTGCTGGGCGTCGATCTGCCCCTCGACGACGAACGGCTGGCCCGCGAGGTGGCATTCTATGCGGAGAAGTCGGACATCACCGAAGAGGTCGTGCGCCTCCGCAGCCACCTCGACCAGTTCACCGACCTGCTCGATGAAGACCGCGATGTGGGACGAGAACTGGAGTTCCTCTGCCAGGAAATGAACCGCGAAGCCACCACCATTGGCTCGAAAACCACGGAAACCGGCATCGCCGAAGTGGTGATTTCCCTGAAAGCCGAACTCGCCCGCATCCGCGAGCAGGTCCTGAACGTGGAATGAGCCGCCGACCGCGTGCCGTCGACGGATGGGGTCAGGCTAGGTCCCACATCCGTTGGGACAGTGATGCGAAGGTGTCCCCAGCGGAGTTGGGACTTACCTGGTCGGCCCACGGCAGGGGGTGCCGTGCGTAACGCCATGGCGTTGGTGTGCCTGCCCCTCGCCCTCACTCCTCCTCCAGTGGCAGGATGGTCATCTTGCTCAACTTCATCTTGCCGTCCGCATCCAGGTCATGCACGGCAATGACTCTCTGCGGCCGCTTACCCGGCTCTTGGTACACGCTCACGGTGATGCGAGCCAGGTTCTTGACCTCCTTGAGAACAGCCTCCTGCCGACCGACGGCGGCCTTGAGATTGACCATCTGGATCAGCAGAATGACGACCAGTACAAGCAGGACGCCGGTGAGTGCCAGGGATAGCATGCCGCCACCTGCCGCGGCGCGGGGCGCGGGGGCAGTCGGCAGCGGCGCCGCATGGGTCGGCATCGCGTGCGGGCGCGGCGCGACGACAGGGGCAGGCTCCTCGGCAGGCTCGCGGGCGGGAACCGCTTTCCTGGCCGCGGGGGCGGCTGGGGCCGGCGGCCGACGGGTGGCACCGGCGGCGCCCATAACCGTCTTCTTCTGGACATTTCCGGGCTTGGGGGCAACCACGGGCGCTTTCTCGGTGGCGCCCTCCGGCGCGCCGTCCGCGGCGGCAGCCGCCTCGTCGGTTGCCTCGTCCGGCGCCGCCGTCTCGCCCTCGGGGTCCCCGTCGAACGCTGCCAGGACCGCATCCTTCAAGTCTTTGTCCATGGGCGCCAATCTCCCTGTCATGGGCCGCGGCCCACCGCCGCTAGCCGTCTCGTCTACAGAGCCATCGCCGACGCGCATCTCTCCAGCCGCCGGACAGATCAACGACACCTGCTGAAAGTAGTGTACGTACCTAACTTGTCAACCAGGCACGAACGAGCGCCAAGCCCCGCCGCCGCTGTCGGGCGCAGGTCAGTTCCGTAGGGGTTCGCTTGTCTGAGAACCGCAGAGGGTCGAGGGCCTGCCCGCCGTGGTGGGTCGAGAGACGAGTGTCCGAGTCCCCCCCGTCGA
>CAIZKT010000465.1:0-22995 GCA_903933565.1 uncultured Victivallales bacterium
ATCTCCTACAACCTGCGCAGCGCCGGCCCGGAACTCGCATATCTGGACAAGCGCGGGCTCTACCTCGCTACCTATGAGTGGGTCGGAACCTGGGCATGGGTGTAACACCATGGGCAACCGCGAACGTTTGAGAGACACCTACACCACGCCCAATAAGCTGTTCACCTCCGTGTGCGCAGGCTTGAATCGGTTGGGGCAGTGGTGCAACGCCTTCGACGCACAGCCTCCGATTAGAGTTATCACCGCAGGCTGGGGTGTCCATCTGATGTGGGCGCCGTGGGACTCGCCGTTCATCCACCCTTGGCGGGTCAGCCTGACCGCTGAAAGCAAACTCAACGTCGCCGGGGGAAACCTTAACACCGGGGCGGCGCTGGTAGCGGTAACGGGGCTTACCAACCTCACGGCCAGCAACGGCAGGAAGGTATGGCTCCTGGTACGACACTACTACAACATCTCCACGGCCAGCACCTACTCCCTCAACTCCGGCACCAGCGCCTGGCCTTCCAGCACCCATAACTCTACCTACGTCGAGACGGTGCTGAAGGTGGCCGAAATCGTCAGTGGCACCCTGTACCAATACCTATACAGCGACCAGTTCGTACCGAGGATCAACCCACCCCTACCCGACACCAGCAACCCCTACGTCCTCATGGCCATATCTGGCACCATTCAATGGGTCAAGGCCGGTACCTGCCCAGAGCCGACACCCTGAACAAATGCCCACCCTCAAGCCATGGTTGACCACCGTCGCTGGCGTCCTGCGCCTGCTCTATATCAACGGCAAAGCCATCTACGACGAGCACTGCTGCTGCCCCCCGCCGACGCCTACGCCGACGCCGACCGGCACGCCGACCTCGGCGGGATTCCCTGGACCGGGTTACTACTGTATTACTCAGTGGCTGACAACCGGGACCTGTCTGGACTTGGCGTTTTACTCTAAGGAGTGCAACTGGATTGCCGACGCTCAGACTTGGAATGGCACCTATCTTTTTGGCCAGTGCTTGCCCGTCAGTCTTGCTCCATACACCTATGGCATGCGTACGACAGATGGGGTTCTCCACACCACTGAGTCCGAATGTCAAAGTGCCTGCCAAACGCCACCCCCCGAAAGTTTCTAGCCATGCATCTTGCCTTCGACCTACAGGCCCGCATGCACCGGGGCGAAATCACCCCGCGCGAGGCTTTCCGCCTACAGGCTGAGCGGGACTCCTTGCCATCGCCCTTGCCCTCTCCCACCCCCTCCCCCGCAGAGGGCAAGACACCCGGACCCGACCTCTGCGTCTACACCCCTTACAGCGCCACCGGCAACCTCGGGGCTTCCTACAACCGCATCATGGCGCGCCTCACTCCCGGCGAGTGGGCCGTCTTTCTGGACCATGACGCGATGAGCCTACTCAACGACTTCTGGACCGACCTACAACACGCCATCGCCAAACACCCCGACGCCGGGGCAATATGCTGCTGGACCAACCGCACCGGCAACCCTTACCAGAAGGCCAAGGCGCCGCCGCACGACGACATTGCGCAGCATACGGCTTACGCCCTTGCGATTCGCCGCCAGTATGGCCAGAAGACCACCGACATTACCGGCAACCGGATGACTGGCGTACTCTTCGCCGTCTCCCGCGTGGCCTGGGACCGCGTAGGCCCCTTCGTGGATGGCTTTGGCGAGGTCGACAACTCATGGGCGCACCAGTGTCGCGCCGCCGGGTTACGCCTCTGGCGCATGGATGGCGTCTACGTCTACCACCAGCGCCGTACCAATGGGTGGAAAGGTGCCACCCGCCCAGAAATCGACTGCCGTGGTGCCGCCTGGACCTACGCCAAAGTAGCGCCTATCATCCAAGCCCATGGCTCCGATACCCTACGCGAACTTGCCGCCGCTCACGAGAGCCTAGTCGAGAGCCGCGGCGATTGGTCCGAGTGCCAGAAAGGCGCGCGCCGCAGAACCCTCCTGGCACACTGGCGCGAGACCTTGCGCCTGACCGTATGCATCCCATCCCGCGAAGAGCCCGAGGACGAGCTCGCCGCCACCGTCCAGAGCTTTCGAGAGGGTGGGGCGCACGAGATCATCGTGATCGACGACGCCAGCACCATCCCCGTTACCAATGACTGCGGCGCCGACCTCATCCTCCGCCACGACACAGCCCATGGCGTCTCTGCTAGCCGCAACGAAGGCCTGGCGCGGGCCGCTGGCAACGTCATCGCCTTCTCCGACAGCCATTGCCGCATTGCCGAGAACTGCGACTTACTCGCGTGGGCCTTCGACGCCTACAACAGCCCCGACCTCCTCTGCGCCGTCTGCGGCTCCTATGAAAATCTCGATACCTGGTATTGGGGTTGCGAACTCCTATGGCGAGACTGGCGCAATGACATCTCCGCCAACCGAGTCGAGACCCACCAGCCCCAGGGCCTCTTTGGCAGCGTCTACAGCGCCGCCCGCTGGACCTGGGAGCGCCTTGGCGGGTGGGTCCCTACACGCGGCTGGGGCTACAACGAACAAGCCCTAAGCCTAGCCTGCAAGAACGCCTCCGTACCCATCCGGGTAGACCCCGCCTTTCGCATCCGGCACAAATTCCGCAACAACAAACGCTTTCCCTACCCCGTTAGCGGCCGAGACACCAACGCCAACGCCCCCTGGACCCACTGGCTACTGAGCACCGACGCCGAATGGGCAGCACTCCGCCCCACGATTCAGCAACACAAGCCCGACGCACTGGCCAGGGCGGAGACATGGATCGCCGAGCCTGGGGCCGCCGAACTGCGCCAGGCCTATGCACTCCGGCGCGCGACTCCTATCCCCATCCGGTTGACGCCCGCCAGATAGGTGTCAACCGCCGGGCACCCCGGCAGAAAGCGAGGAACGGAACATGCGAACGAGAACTGTAGGAATGCTGGCGTGCGTGGTGCTCTCCATGGTGACTGGATGTGCGATGTTCGGCGGCGGAAAGGTGGACGCGCTCTTGGCGGCATCGCAGGAACAGGCCAAGCGCCAGGCCGTGACCGAGGCGGTGCTCATGGAACTGGCCAAGCGCGGCAACGGCGTCGTGGCCGATACCCTGTCCTCGATGCCGGACGCCGGCGCGGTGGGCTGGGCAAAGTTCAGGCGATGTATCCGCGACGCCGACAACAAACCACTACTGGACGCGGCTGGGAATGCGCAGTTTGAAGAGTCCGAAGCCATCGGCAAGAGCGACAGCGGACGCGAGTTCGACGCCTTCACCGCCGCACAACTGCGACTGGCGGGGATCGCGTTTGACCACAAAACTGGACTCATCAACCCCAATGCCCAACTCGAAGGGCTGGCGCTGAATATCCTCGGCCCTGGCACAGGCGGGAGTAAGCTCAACGTCGAGTGGGCCAAGGTATGGGCCGGCGCTCCGGCAGCCGAGAAAGCCGCTGCGGCGGACGCGGTAGCCAAATCGCTGGAGGCGCGAAAGGGCTTGATCGTGGACTGCATCACCGCCGGCGGGGTCGCCGCCAAGGGCGTTCTGGAGAGCGTCGGCAAAGCGACCCCATACGGCCTTGGCCAGGCCATCGTCGATGTCGTGGCTAAGGTCGGCGGCGTTGCCGTGCCCGCTACCGTCGTGGAGCCCTTCCTGAGTCTACCCGTGGAGGCGAGCGCCACGGCTCCGCCTAATCCCTAGCCTCTGGTCTTGCCCCGGTGCGGGTGCGCGCCTCCTCCTCTTCCTCCCGCCACCCGCGCCGGGGCATCTCGGGTCAACCTGTAAGCCAGACTTACAAGCTGACGCGAGGGAGATCCCATGTCGGACCCCATGAACGACCTGAGCCTATACGACCCCCCCATTGCCGTCAAGCCCTTGGGGCGGCTGGAGTTTGTCCAGCCCATGGGAGAAAAGAACCTCACCACCGCGCACCCCTGGGGCGTCCGAATCGACGGCATTGAGTACGTCGTACCCGCCGGCCTAGAGACCGATGGCGCCAGCATCCCACGGCTGCTGTGGCGCGTCATAGACCCGCCATTCTACAGCCTCGTCGTGCCCGCTGCCATCATCCACGACGCCGCCTATTGGGGTCTGCTCAAAGCCGTGGACCGCTACGCCACCGCCGTCGAACTGACCCGCGCCGACGCCGACGACCTCCTGCAAGGGCTCGCCCGTTGGAACGGTTGCAGCGCCCTCAAAGCCTGGAGCATCTACCAGACCGTCCGCCTCTGCGGCTCCGCCGCCTGGCGCAACAGCCACGCCCGCAATAGCGACGTGGATCTCGATAGCCTAGACTACGATTGGAGCCGGAAAGGACGACTTCTATGAGCCCCGCCTTCCCCCGTGGTGTCAGGTTTAGCGGCGATGAAGAGAGCGAGGAACCCACGACGGACAGAATAGCACACCCGAGCCCATGCGGCGCGCTTACCACGTTTCGCGGCTCCGTTATCACCGCAGCCGTGTTCGCCAGCGCCATTATCATAAGCGTGGCCGGAACCATCTGGTACCAGGCCAGCGCCGTCGAACGAAGGCTGAACGACACCAACGTAGCCGCCGCGCGACTGACGGCACAGGTCGAGTCATTTAGTACGGCGCAGGCGACAATCATCGACAACCAGGGCTTGATTAAAGCGAGCCTCTCAAGCGTCGAACGGTCGTTGGCCGTGATCTCAAATACCCACGTCCCATGATCTTCGACCAGCTGGCCATCATCCTCGCCTTCGCCATCTTCGGCTGCTTCGTCCTCTGGATCGACAGCCGCTGGTTTCCGCGCTGACCTGACGACCCGCCGGGCCTCTACCGCAAGGCACGCTATCTCTCGGCGGGTCTTTTTATGCCGCAATCGTTATGACCAATTCCCAGCGGAGCTTACACCGCTACCCGAACCCACACCACCCCCAGAGCGTTCTCGCACAACCGCAGCGGTTCGCCCAGCCCAGCGCTGGGCTGCCAACTCCCTGCCAATCCCCCACCCCGTCCGTCCTTTGATGCCTTGCCCCCCTGAGCACACCTGGCTCTTGGTCGCGGGGTGGCACGAAGGGCGCCGAAGGGCCTGGTCTCGCCAGAGAAGTTGCCTGCGTGCGGCCTGGCAGGTTTCGCGAAAACCAGTGAGGCTAGGTCATGACACGCACTAGGTATGGCTGACAAGGCTAGATATGCCAAACGTGCTGGCCTTTGCTACACGATGGCGTTCCATATAAAGGGTACATCTGGGATACATGCCACCAAGTGGCGATCCAGCAGGCAACGGCCATTCCGGTTGAGGCCTGCCACCGCGGCCCAGGCCTCATACCTGCGGCTCGGCTCGGAAGCCACTGGGCCTCTGGGTTCCCCGCATGGAGAACCTGGCGCCCACCCCGTCCGATTGGGGCGTATGGCCTACTGCCATTAGGCAGAGGCGTTAGCTACGTATAATCACTAATGGCTCCATAATTGGTTGCAGTAGCAGGCCAGAGATGGTACGCTCTCTCCTGTAGTTCCGGCAAGGTGCCGAGAGCCGCCAGCGAAGGGGGTGTACAGTGTCCATCTTCCGCAAGACCATGCCCAACGGCAAGACAACGCCGACGTTCTATTACCGCATCATGGTCGCCGGCAAACGCTACACCGGCTCAACCGGGTGCGCCACCAAAGCCGATGCCATGAAGTTCGAGCGCGAAAAGCTCGACGTGCTGCGGAAGCAGCGCAGCGCCAGGGCGGTGGTGGAGAACTTCCGCGACGAGCTGGCCGGGGGCCGGCGGGTCGACCTGGAAGGGGCCATGGAGTTGTTCCGCGGCAAGCCCCGGCGCAAGCCCATCGGGGCTAAGCAGATGGCGTCCAAGGAGAGCTACTGGGCCGACTGGCTGGCTTTTCTCAAGGCTGAGTACCCGTCCGCCCGGCGCCTGTCCGACGTGACCCTGGAGATGGCCCAGGCCTACATCCACCACATCCGGGAGCACGGCAAGTTCGCCAAGACCATCGAATACCGGCCGAAGTACCGCCGCCATGCGATTTCCTACGAGGCCGGCTGCGCCAAACTGAGCCCCCGCACGGTCAACGTCTACCACAAGAGTCTTCAGCAGGTTTTCGCCACGCTCTCCGATGACGCCAGCCTCATGAGGAATCCTTTCAGCAAAGTCCCCAAGCTGGACAACGAGTACGAACATCGCGATGCGTTCACCCCTGAGGAACTGAACAAGATCGGCGCGGCCAGCAAGGCCGGCGATCCCTTCATCTTCGCGCTGTTCTACATCGGCATGGCGACGGGGCTGCGCGAGGGCGATATCTGCACCCTCCGCTGGCAGGAGATTGACTTGGCTGCCGACCGGATCACCCGGAAGATGAGCAAGACCGGCAAGGTGGTCCGCATCCCCATCATGCTGCCGCTGCACATCTTCCTCGAACAGGCCGCCGCCGCGCGTGAGCCCGGTCAGGAGTACGTCCTGCCTGAGCACGCCAGTATCTACCTCGGCAACCCCAGCGGCATCGGCTACCGGGTCCGTGGGTTCCTCGAAGGGATCCAGATCACCACCACGAGGAAGGTCGCGGGTCGATCACGTGCGGTTAGCGTCAAGGACGTCCACAGCCTGCGCCACACCTTCTGCTACCTGGCCGCCATCCACGGTGTGCCCGCCAACATCGTGCAGTCGATTGTCGGCCACATGGACGAGCGCATGACGCAGATGTACATGGACCACGCCAGCGACAAGGTCAAGCGCGACAAGCTGAGTCAACTCCCCGACTTCCTCGGCCGGCTCCCTCAGGGGAGCGCGGGCACCCCGGCCGCAACGCCGCCCGCCGACGGGGCCATCGCCAAGACCATCGCCATCCTGGAGCAGATGCAGGACGTCGATCCCGCCCGCTGGCCGAGTCTTCGCGAAGACGCCCTGGCCGTCCTGAGGGCCGTGGCGCACGTATGATGGCTTGCCGTGCTAAGTTGGCTGTAGGACGAAGACTGACGAGTGGATAGCGCGGCCACTATCCGCGCCGCCTGGTGCCTTTCCGTTGTCGATTCCCCCGACGGTCAGGTGAAACCTGTCGGGGCCGCGGCCACACACAACGCAGTATTCGTGCCACCCATCAGGCATTCCTCCCTGGCCTGGCTTCCACACCAACGTTGTAAGGGCTAAGCCCTGCCTGACAGGCGCACGGCCCCTGTTGGCGGCCCCGGACTTCTTCTCGCGATGGGGCCGGCCCCGTCGATCGCCTTGCGACCCCTGCAGTATGTGCTAAGGGTACCCCGGGCGGGCACGGATGCAATGGCGCACACCGCGTACGGTCCCCAGGCGGGAGGGCTCAGGACAGCGGAGTGAAGCGCGCCTGAATGCTGTCGCCGTTAGGGCATCTCGCCATTGTGGTAGGATGGGAGGCTGTAGGCTGCAGGGGCGGACCCAGAGCCTAACGCTCGCCGCGAGGACTACCGCACTGCACGCGGGCACCGCCTGGCCCCGATGGTGTTCCAGTGGCTGCCGGAAGTGGCGCTCGGTCTCGCCCGGAGTATCGCGGAGAGCCAGCACGCCGCAGGCGGCTTCGGCAGCACGGGCCATATTGGCGGGTACACGCCGGCACCTGAGAATGGCCCCCGACCGGGTGGGAAGGAGTGCACGCAATGATACGTAGCCTTGGAGCCTTGATGCGGCAGACCACCCCGGTGGTGGAACTCGAGGGACTCAGGCCGGGTAGTTCGAGAATACTGGCCGGGCTCGCCTGCCTCAATCCAAGCGGCAGCGTCAAGGACGTCATGGCCTGGTACATGCTCGCGGAGGCCGAGAAGCGGGGTGACGTGCGCCCCGGAATGACGATCCTGGAGCTGACCACCGGGAACACGGGTATCGCGTTCAGTATGCTGGCGGCTGCCGGCGGCTACCGCTTCGTCGCCGTCATGCCCGAACACATGAGCCTCGAACGGCGCCAGATGATGCGGGCCTTTGGCGCCAGGATCGTGCTGACCCCGAAGGGTGAAGACATGCCGGGAGCAAAGCGCCGCTACGATGAACTGAAGCAGGAGTTGGGACCGGACCTCTGGCTCCCAGACCAGTTCGGCAACGAGGACAATGCTCGCGCTCACTACACCTATACCGGGGCGAGCCTGGTACGGCAGCTCAGGGAGCCGGTAGACTTTTTCGTCGCCGGGATGGGCACCGGGGGCACATTCGTGGGCGTCGCGCAGCGCTTGCGCGAGTCGTTCGCAGCCTGCCGCATGGTGGGCGTTGAGCCCGCCGAGTCCGCCGTTCTCTCGGGCGGAACGGCCGGTTTACACGGCATCCAGGGAATCGGCGAGGGCTTTGTGCCGGAGATCATCCGGCGTCATCGCGCCGAGATCGACGAGGTGGCCACTGTGACCACGGCGGAGGCGGAGGAGCAGGCCCGCCAACTGGCGCTGCGGTGCGGACTCCTGGCGGGCGTGTCTGCAGGCGCCAACGCGACGGTCGCCCTGCGGCTGGCGCACCAGCACCCGGGATGCCGCGTGTTGACGCTCATCCCTGACCGAGGGGAACGTTACCTGAACCAAGGTCTCTTTGGCTGCTCGACAATGGATCGCGGGAACGGTACCAAGACCCGATGCCCGTCTCCATGATGCCGGCTGCGCTCAACGCGGTGACATTGCAGAGTTCAGCCACCGGACAGCAACAGAGGGTGCCGCTCCGGCAGGTCTGCGCGTACCGTTACCCCTCTCCGCCACCCGCAAGCCGGCCGGCGGCGGGCGGGACCTTGGCACATGCGAAGCACCTTCCCGTCAACAGGAAGAGCGGGTACCGCCGGCCGTGCCGCTCGAGTCCATGGACGGTCTGCCAGGTCAGATCGGTCAGGCCGACGCTGGCAAAAACGGCGGCCAGTCTCTCCGGCTCGAACCCGTGGTGCGGCACGACCACGTCCGGATGGAAGGACCCATCTTCCGCGTACAGATCGGCAATGGCCAGCCAGCCACCCGGTAGCAGCAGGGCGGCAAACTTGGCGGCGAGGTCCGGGATGTCCGCCACGTGGTGCAGTGCCATGGCGCAGAAGATGAAGTTGAACCTGGCCTCAGGCGGCGGCATGTCCGTGAGATCGAGCAACCGAGGCTGGATACTGGTGAGACCGTTGGCGGCGATTTTGAGGCGAACCTGCTCAAGCATACCGGGGGAGGCGTCGGCGGCTGTGATGTGCCTCAGCTTCCCGGCCAACAGGAAACTGAGCGTGGCAGTGCCGCAGCCGTACTCCATCGCCGCCCAGTCGGCCTGCAACGGCACCGTGGCCTCGATAGCGGTAGCGAAGGCCTTGGACATGCCCAGGCGGGTGGGATTCGCGTCCCAAGTGGCGGCGGCCTGGTCGAAGTGTGCTTGGTTCATGACTACTGGCCCTCGCTCACCCATGCCGCCAGGCCTTCAGAACTCATCGCTCCGACGCTCTGCTTCACGAGCTTCCCAGCGCGGAACAGGCAGAGGGCGGGAATGCTCGTGATACCATACTTCTGGGCGAGGTCCTAGTGAGTGTCCACATTGACCTTGGTAACACTCACAACCTCCCGGTGAGAGTCGGCGAACGTGGCCAGTGCCGGCGCGGGTTGCCGACAAGGTCCGCACCAGTCGCCGTAGAAGTCTGCTGCCTTCGCGCCGCGTTCCTTGTGCTGACCATGCAGCCTTACACCTTCGGCTCGGCCGACAATGCCTGGCCGCTCCCGCTCGACGGCCTTTCGGCCGCGAGCCGCAGGCCCTCCTGAAGGAGTTGCAGCAGACGCTTCTTGGATGGCACCTGGCCCGACACCAGGAGCTTACCGTCCACCACCAGGGCTGGAAGGAGCATGATGCCGCACTGACAGATATCCTCCAGGCTGTCGAGGTTCTTGAGGGTGACGTGGTCGGCCCCCAGTTCCTTCAGGGCCTCCTCCGTCATCTGCTTCAGTTGGTGGCAGCGTTTGCAGCCCACACCAGCTACGATCACTTCCACGGTCGTCTCCTCGGTTGGCGGGGTCACGTTGGTTCCCCCCTTGTCAGCCGCACACCCCGGTACGGCTGCAGGGCTTTTCGGTGCAGATCGGGTCGATGGGGCGGCCTTGCCCGTCGAAGCTCACCGTCAGGGCGCCGACGCGGTCAGGCTTGACCCCCAGCCCCGTCACCATCAGCGGAAGGCATCAGCCAGAGACTGGCGGCGGCCTGGAGCCGTCAGGAGCTGCCCGAATCCGGCCTCGTAGAGCATGGTCTTGCAGGCGGCGATGTCGCGACCGCGGTGTCCGCTCGTGTCTTCCTCGGTATCGCGTGGGTTTGCTCCCTTCTCGGCATAGACCACGTTGGCTCCCGACGTCAGGCCGATCAGGTTGGGTTCATGCACGGCGATGTTGCGAGTTTCGGGGCATGCCAGGGTGGCGAGCGCCACGACCGCGGTGACCTGGCCCAGACGCAACTCGGTGATCTGACCGCGAGCCGCAAGTGGAGACCCGGGGACGTACACGCGCCGCATGGCCGCATGCTGGAAGCAGCCGTAGTCGATGCCCAGGAACATCTGCTCTACCAGTTCCTCGGCCGAGTGTTCGGGACCGACCGGTTCGCAGCAGTAGTACCAGTCCATTCCGGAGTCGCGGATGACCCGGATGGTCTGCTTCCGGGCTTCCGGGTCCAGTTTGGTGTCGGTTCCCTCGCGCAGTCTGCACACGTGGTAAGCGCCATTGACCCCGGCGGCCCTGAGTTCCGCGGCCTGCGCGCGGTTGAAGTCGCCGATATTGACCACGATCTGGGTGCCGGCGGGGATCCGCTCGCGGACGGCCCGGACCGTCTCGGTCAGCCTCCCGAACTCGAACGTGTGCATGGTCATGAGGAAGAGGGAGTACAACTCGTGCGAGGCGGTGAAAGCGTCTGCGCACTGGAGGATCTCAGTCGTCGTCATGACCTTGGGCTCGAACCGGGTGTGGCCCTCGCCGAAGCTGCAGAACTTGCAGGCCGCGGGGCAGGCGGCGATCTCCACGCCGATCTGTCCCAGGATGATGGCTTCATTGCCGAAGCGCTGCCGCATCGTGGCATCCGCGGTGGCCCGCAGGAGTGCGGCTTCGAGACTCGTCTCGGGCAATTCCAGCAGGAAGACGCACTCTGCCTTGGTTGGCGCCTTCGCCTCGCGCGCCCGATCCAGAATTGCCGGCAGACGGCTGTTGATGATTGCCATGCCTGTTGGTTCCCTAAGTGTGACGGCCCACAGGCCCGGCCCGGTCAGTCGACCACCCAGCCTGGCCTGGACAGAGCCAACAATGTATACATATCGATACATCTACAATACTAGATATGTGAATAAGCTATGAACCCGCTCGGCCGGTGCGGGGAAGCCCCGTCAGGGAAGATCAGAGGCGGGGCAGTTGGGGAACCATGCGGAAGGTGAGCCGGCAGCACCCCAGATCGATGCCGCCCTCGACGGCGATGCGCGGACTGACCCGGTAGATCACGTTACGGCCGTCGCGGTCGGCGGTCACGATGCCGGCCGGACGCATGCGGCCCAAGTGGTGAGACACACGCTGCTGGGAGAGCCCGGTGGCCGCGCAGATCTCACTGACGTTCAGCGGGCCGCGGATGAGCGCCCGGAGGATCAGCACCCGGTTGGAGTCGGCGATAACCTTGAGGGTGGCAGCACAGTCGGTGGCGCAGGAGCACATGCTGTCCGCGGGCTGCTCATCTCCTGCCGGGCCCGAGGTGGCGGTTCGTTTCCTGGCGTTCATGCGAGCACATCCATGCGCGGTTGCCGATGGCACGGTGGGGATGCCGTTCTACATTAGGCCAGACTATAGTGCGTGCGTTAGGTGGCTCAAGACGCTTTTCCAGGGGGCTGAACGTCATGACAACCGTGCTGGGCGTGATCGTGGTGGGTGCGTTCGTCGTGTTGGTCGTCCGTGGGCTTTGGCGTGCGACTGCCGTACAGAAGGGCACCGGGTGTCCTTGCTGTGACAAGGCCATGGGGGTCGGGCACGAGCACGAGCATACCCACGCCGCGGGCAAGCCGGACGGCAACGCCAAGCACGCCGACGCCAAGCCCTGACGGCTCCGCCCAGCAGAGCACGTAGGTGGTACCCATTGCCGGTAGCTTCACCAACACACCCGTCCCCGCCCGACGCGAACGCCCTCGACACCCTCGCGACGCTGCCCGTGAACTCCGAAACAGGTCTCACGCTCGCCGAGGTAGATGCTCGCCGGAAGGTGCATGGTTTCAACGAAGTGGCCGAGCAGAAGGAGCACCCGCTCCGCCGCTTCATGGGGAAGTTCTGGGGCGTCTCGGCGTGGATGCTTGAGCTGATCATGGTCCTGTCGGCCGTGCTCCGCAAGGTCTCGGATCTCGCCGTAGTCAGCGCGCTGCTCGTCGTCAATGCCGTGCTGGGCTTCATGCAGGAGCGCCGTGCCGCCGGTGTCGTCGAGGCGCTGCGGCGACGGTTGCAGGTCAGTCAGCGCGCGCGTATTGCGTGAGGCGAACTGGCTGGTCATCCCCGCCCGCGAACTGGTCCCCGGCGACATTGTCCGCCTGCGCCCGGGCGACCTCATCCCGGCGGACGTGAAGCTCCTGACTGGGGAATTGAGCGTTGATCAGTCGGCTCTCACCGGCGAGTCCGCCGATGTCGGCAAGAAGCCGGGTGACACGCTCTCGTCAGGTACCGTGGTGCGCCAGGGGGAAGGCAACGCCGTGGTGGTGCTGACCGGGGCGCGGACCTATTTCGGCCGCACCACGGAGCTCGTGCAATCGGCGCGTCCGAAGCTGCACATCGAGGCCGTGGTGGCCAAGGTGGTCCGCTGGCTCTTCGTCATCATCGGCGCGTTGCTGGCCGTGGTGGTCACGCTGTCCCTGCTGCGCGGGGCGCCGCTCATCGAGATGGTCCCGCTCATGCTCGTCCTGCTGATGAGTGCCGTCCCGGTCGCCCTCCCGGTCATGTTCACGGTCAGCATGGCTTTGGGGTCGAAGGAGTTGGCGAAACGCGGGGTGCTGGTCACCCGCCTCAGCGCCGCGGAGGATGCCGCCACCATGGACGTGCTCTGCGTCGACAAGACGGGCACGATCACGATGAACCAACTAGCCGTCACCGGGGTGACGCCGCTGGACCAGGCGACGGAAGCGGACGTGGTGCTTGCCGGCGCGCTTGCCTCCCAGGAGGCCAACCAGGACCCGATAGACCTGGCGTTTCTTGCCGCGGCGAAAGAGCGGCACAGCTTCGACGCTGTGCCAAAGGTCACGCCCGTCTCGTTCGCGCCGTTCTCGGCGCAGACCCGGCGCACGGAAGCCGTGTTCGAGCAGAACGGGCAGCGTTGGCGCGTGATGAAAGGTGCCGTACGTACGGTCGCCGAGGCCTGCGGACTCCGGCCGCCGGAGATCGAGGCGCTGGAGGCGCGGGTCAGCGAGGCGGCGCTAAAGGGGTACCGGATGCTGGCGGTCGCGCGCGGTCCCGAGACCGGTGTCCCCGCACTGCTCGGTCTGGTGGCGTTGTATGATCCGCCCCGACCGGACGCCAAGCAACTCATTGCCGCGCTCCGGGACCTCGGCGTCTCGGTGAAGATGCTCACCGGTGACGCGCTGGCCGTCGCGAGTGAGATCGCGCAGGGAGTCGGGTTGCATAACATCCGGCGCGTGGCGGACCTGAAGGCGGTCAGCACTCAGGCCGGCAACGAGGCCACGGATCTCCTGGCCGGGGCCGATGGTTTCGCGGAGGTCTACCCCGAGGACAAATTCATCGTGGTGCAGCACCTGCAGGCGGCAGGGCATGTGACCGGCATGACGGGCGACGGCGTCAACGACGCACCCGCCCTGCGCCAGGCCGAAGTGGGCATCGCCGTCAGCACGGCGACGGATGTTGCCAAAGGCGCCGCGAGCGTTGTCCTGACCGAACCGGGGCTGACGAACATCGTGGCGCTGGTCGAGCAGGGGCGAACGATCTACCAGCGCATCCTGACGTGGATCATCAACAAGATCAGCCGGACGATCCTGAAAGCAGCCTTTGTGGCGGTCGCGTTCATGGTAACCGGCAAGTTCGTCGTGTCCGCCTTCGCGATGCTGTTGCTCGTGTTCATGACGGACTTCGCCAAGGTCGCCCTGGCCACCGACCACGTCAGACCTTCCAGGAAGCCGGAGACGTGGAACATCGGGGGGTTCATCGCCGTGTCCGTGGTCCTGGGGGTGGCCATGGTTGCGGAGGCACTCCTGCTCCTGTTCCTCTGCTGGTCGCGCTTCGGGCTGTCAACCAACGACAAGGCGCTGTATACCTTCAGCTTCCTGACGCTGCTCTATCTGGCCGTGTTCTCCATCGTGTCCGCACGCGAGCGGCGGCGGTTCTGGGCCACGATGCCCAGCAAGACCCTGATGACGGCTCTCGCGGCGGATGCGCTCATCGGCACCATCCTGGTCGTCGTTGGGCTCCCTGGCCTCGCGCCTCTGCCTTGGTGGCAGACACTGGCGGTGTTTGCCTATGCGATGGTCTCCTGCCTCGTGGTGAACGACACCATCAAGGTCGCAATGATCAGGAAGTACGTTCTCGCAACACCGCCGGCGGCTGCGGGTGGCGGAGCGCAGGAATGTGCGAGCGGCTGAGCACCGTGGTGCGAGTGCTGCCGGTCCCTGAAACAGGCACGAAGGAGTAGCGCGGTTCATGGAGCGTTTCCTCTGGCTTACCGTGCTGGGCGTGGTAGTGGGTGCCCTCGGCACGCTGATCGGGGCTGGCGGCGGGTTCATCCTGGTGCCGGTGCTGCTTCTGCTGTACCCCCAGGCGGACCCGGAAACCATCACCAGCATCTCGCTTGCGGTCGTGTTCTTCAACGCCCTGTCGGGCTCCTGGGCGTATGCGCGGATGGGGCGCATCGACTACCGATCCGGGCTGCTCCTTGCCGCCGCCACCGTACCCGGGGCGGTTATCGGCGCATTGGCTACGGACTACATCCCGCGCCGGCTGTTCAATGCCGTCTTCGGTCTCCTGATGATCGCGGCGGCGGTCTACCTCTTCTCCCACCGGGTCGGGGCGCGGAAGCCCAGCGCGGAAGGGAGCGAGCGGCACCTGGCCAGGAGTATTGTTGAGAGGAATGGCACGGTGCATACCTTCTCCTATGACCTGAGACTCGGGATGTGGTTGAGTTTGGGGGTCGGCTATGTGTCGAGTCTGCTGGGTATCGGGGGTGGCATCGTCCATGTGCCTATCCTGGTTCGCCTTCTGAGCTTCCCCGTGCACATCGCCACGGCCACGTCGCACGTCATTCTGGCCATCATGGCCCTGACCGGGACCCTTGTCCACATTGCGTCGGGTTCATTCGCGCACGGCGGCGTCCGCCGGACGATCTGCCTCAGCATCGGCGTCCTGCTCGGAGCCCAGGTGGGAGCGGCGCTATCCGCCCGTGTGCATGGAATGTGGATCATCCGCGGTCTGGCCGTCGCGCTTACCTTCGTCGGCATCCGGATCCTCGTGATGGCTCTGTAGCCGCTTCGTCTTCACACCTTCTTCGCACATTGCCGCTAAAGACCCACCTGTCCGGCAGATACGGTACGAGCGTTGGTGCGTATTCGCCCCGGTCTCTGCAGGCGGTTACCGCCAGGGGCTAACGCGCGGTGGCCTGGGTCGTGGGACAGGGGTCAGGAAAGGGAGGTGATCGATGCGGAACGTTGTCGTGCGTCGTCTCGGCCTGGCGCTGGTGCCCATCGTGGTGGGGCTCGCGGTTCAGGCCCGCGAGATCACCGACATGGCGGGCCGCAAGGTCACCATCCCGGACAAGATCACGCGAGTGTACTCGGCCCAGCCCTACACCAGCGTCGCGCTGTATGTCGTTGCCCCCGATCTGGTCATCAATCTGCAGCCGGGGTGTTTCCCGCTGGGGCCGGCGGAGAATCGCTTCCTGCGCGCCGGCGCCACGGCGCTGCCCGTCGAGTTGACCAACGCGGTCCAGGGGGAGCACAACCAGCTCAGCCTGGAGGATATCCTCGCCCTGAAGCCGGATTTCGCCCTGGCCAAAGGGGGCCCCAACACCGACGCATCGCGGCTCGAGCAGCAGTTCGGGCGCATCAAGCTCCCGGTAGTCTTCGTTGACCTCGACGGAGCTGCTGCCTATCCCGCCGGGATCGAGTTCCTCGGCCGGCTTTTCGGCCGCGAAGAGCGTGCTGCGAAATTGAGCGCCTATGCCAGGCGCGCTTTGGCCGGGGTCGAGAAGGCGGTCGCGGGCATCCCGGCGGGCGAGCGCCTGCGGGTGTACTACGCCGAGTCCGAAGATGGCCTGGCCACGGAGTCGGAGCGCTCCTTCCACGCGGACCCCATCCGCCTGGCCGGGGGGACTCTCGTGCACCAAGGCGATCTCAGGACGCACTTCGGCATGGAGAAGGTGAGCCTGGAACAGATCCTGCTCTACAACCCCGACGTCATCGTCGCACTGGTTCCCGAGTTCACGGAGAAGGTCTACCTGGATGCGCGCTGGAAGGATGTGAAGGCGGTGAAGGAGAAGCGGGTCTACACCGTGCCGCGGACCCCATTCAACTGGCTGGACCGGCCACCGTCGATCATGCAGATCATAGGTATCCCGTGGCTCGCGCAGCGCTTCTATCCCAAGTACTACACCGTGGACATGCACCAGGAGACGCGGGAGTTCCTGCGGCTCTTCATGGGCGTGGAAGCGACCGACGCCGACCTGGACGAATGGTTGAAGTAGGAGGCCAGGGGCCACGGGTCGCAAGCCAGGATCGTGAACCAGATTCCGACGCAGAGCAGGAAAGCAAGCGTAGATGAAGAAGACCGCACTCAACTTCGCTGTCGATGCCATTGCCTTGGTGCTCTGCGTCCTGCTCGGTGCTACCGGCGCGGTGATCCGCTACGTCCTCCCCCCCGGCAGCGGCCAGACGCTGAGCCTTTGGGGCTTCGGCCGCCATGACTGGGGCGGCATCCACTTCTGGCTTTCGGTCGCGTTTCTGGCAGTGATGGCGCTGCATCTCGTGTTACACTGGGCCTGGATTCTGGGAATGGCGCGGGGTCCTGCCTCGGCGCCGCAGCGCTGGCGGCCCGTTGTCGTCGTCGCCCTGCTCGTGGCATTGGCCGCTGTGGCAGCGGCCCCGTTTCTGAGTCGTGTGCAGACGCGGTCGGGTGGGAGCGGGGAGGGGCACGAGGGCAAGAGTGCGCTGGGGCCGGCGCGTCCGGCCGCAGCGGCAGAAGCCGAAGCCGATAACCTGAGGATCCGCGGTTCGAGCACCCTGGCGGATGCAGCCGCAGTGGTCGGGATGCCTGTGGCCGACCTGCTGAAGACGCTGAAGCTACCGGCGGACACCGATCCCAAAGAGCGCCTGGGGCCCCTCGGCAAACAGCACGGCTTCACGCCCGAAGACGTGCGGGACCTCATCCGCCCGGGTAAGGCAGCATCCACCGCGGAACGAGCCCCGTGACAACGGACTGCAGCCAGAGCGATTGAGAGGCGGTGGGGCCGTGTCCTACGCGCGCTGGATCATCCTTCTCTGTGTCCTCCTCGTCGTCGCGGTGCTGGTGGCGTTGTCGGTGGGGCGCTATCCGTTGCCGGTGCGGGATATCGTGCACTTCGTACTCGCCGGAGCCCGGCTGGAGGAGATGCCCCGCGAGCGCTTCGAGTTGCTGTACAACGTGATCGTGCAGATCCGCCTGCCGCGGGTGCTGACGGCGGTGCTGGTGGGGGGTGCGCTTGCCTGTTCCGGGGCAGCCTTCCAGGCGGTGTTCCGCAATCCGCTGGTCTCGCCGGAGCTGATGGGTGTCCTGGCTGGTTCGGCGTTCGGTGCCGCGCTCGGCATCCTGATCTCGGGGCACTGGCTCGTGGTACAGGCACTGGCCTTCGTCATGGGGATCGTGGCCGTAGCGGCGGGCGTGGCCATCGCCCACATGGCCGGGGGTGCCTCGATCATAATGCTGGTGCTGGGAGGCGTGATCAGCGGCACGCTGTTCACCGCCCTCCTATCGGTCATCAAGTTCGTGGCAGACCCCTATGCGAAGCTGCCGGCCATCGAGTACTGGCTGATGGGCAACCTTTCCCTGGCCGACATCAGGACTATCGGTTGGGTCTTCGTGCCCATGGGGTTGGGGGTGGTCGTGCTCGCCGGTCTGGGGCGGGCGCTGGATGCCCTGTCGATGGGGGATGACGAGGCCCGCTCGTTGGGGATCCCGGTCACCGCCATACGCTACGGGGTGATCGCCATCGCCACCCTGATCTCGGCCCTGACGGTCTCGCTGGCCGGGATGGTGGGCTGGGTCGGCCTGATCATCCCCCACGTGGCCCGCCTGCTCGTCGGCCCTGGCAACCTGCGCCTGCTACCGGCCAGTGCCTGCCTGGGGGCGCTGTTCCTGCTGGCCACCGATGGCCTGTCGCGCACGGTCTTCAACGTCGAGATCCCGATCGGCATCCTGACCGCACTGCTTGGCGTTCCCGCCTTCCTGGTCGTGCTGCACCGGGCCCGGAAAGGCTGGCTATGAGCACACCTGCTGCCACGGTGCCGCCGGCTTTCGAGCTCCACGCCGAGGGAGTGCATTTCGCCTACAACGGCCGCGCGGTACTGCGGGGGGCCAGCCTGACCATCCGTCCGGGGGAAGTGGTCTCGCTCCTGGGCTCGAACGGGGCGGGGAAGACGACCCTCCTGCGCCTGCTGCTGGGCCTGGCACGACCCAGCTCGGGGTCAGTCTGCCTGAACGGTAAGCCCCTGGCCCGCTATGGGCGGCGGGAGCTGGCCCTGCACCTGGCCTATGTCCCCCAGACCCACGTCACGCCCTTTCCCTACAAGGTCCAGGAGGTCGCCATGCTCGGGCGCCTGCCGTACACGGGTCTGACGCGAGCCCCCAGCCGAGAGGACCAGCGCGTCGTGGGGGCAACCCTAGAGCGCCTGGGCATTGCGCACCTGGCGGAGCGCCCTTACTCGCAGGTGTCCGGCGGCGAACGCCAGCTCACCCTGATCGCACGGGCTCTGGCCCAGGGCGCCCGGATACTGGTCATGGACGAGCCGGTCAGCGGCCTCGATTACGGCAACCAGTTGCGCTTCCTGGCGCACCTGCGCGCCCTGGCGGCCGACGGCTACTCGGTGGTCAAGGCCACCCATCACCCCGAGCACGCGCTGCTGGCCGCCACGCGGGTAGTTCTACTCTGCGACGGTGCCATCGTGCGCGATGGGCCGGCCGGAGAGGTGGTCACCCCAGACGCCATCCGGCAGCTCTACGGCGTCGCGGTCACGGCCTTCCATGCCCCCGACGGTCAGGCCACCGCCTTCTACCCCTCTGGGCGCGTTCCCCAGGCCCGGTGAAACGCTGCGATACCGATCCGGGTCAGCATCGGCATTCACCGGCGCTTCACCGATTCATCACCCCCTCTTCACAGGTCGGGACTGGCTCAACCGCAGGGCGACGCGTAGGTTGGCTACAGAGACCGGAGAGCCAGCGAACTGGCCCGCCTTGAAGCCTGGCAGCAAAGGAGATGCAACCATGGTGCCACGCCTGCCTGCGGCGCGCCGAACCGCCTTCACCCTGATCGAGCTTCTCGTCGTGATTGCCATCATTGCCATCCTGGCGTCGCTGCTCCTTCCCGCGCTGTCGCGGGCGCGGGCCAAGGCCAGGGAGACGAGCTGTCTCTCGAATCTGCGCCAGGTGGGGCTGGCGCTGCACCTCTACTCGGGCGACATGGCGGAGTGGTTCCCCCTCGAACCAACCACGGGGAACTCCCACCTGGGTCTCTGCACCAAGCTCTATCCCTACACGAGCAACCGCGACGTCTTCTACTGCCCTGAAGCCGAGGCCATGGAGTCCTACGCCAACAGCACCGCCTTCCCGGGCGCATCAGAGTCCACCGTCAACACCGAGGCGAACTGGGCTGCCGGGAACATCCCCTACCGTTACTACTCCTTCATGGGTCCGCCGGCTACCGTCCTCCCAGCGTTTGTCCCACGCACGCTCACCGAGCGCAATCCGCCGACCTGTTGGATCATGAGCGACTGGTTCCGCAAGAACGTGCCCATCTGGCCCCACATGCGCAGCAACGGCGGCAGCGGCGGGGGCATCCTGGTGTTGCGGATGGACAATTCGGTGGCCTACACAACAGGGCAGCCGATAGCCAACTTCCAGTGAAGCCAGGACCGGACCTCCGCCTCTTGGGTGTCTCAGCCAACCCAATCCCGGCCCGCATGGTGGGTCCACCTCCCAACCGCGGCGCCCGGTAGCGCAGCCAAGAGGAGGCGTTCAAGACTTACCGTCCACTGCGTCTGAACGTGGTCAGGACACCGGAGTGGTCAGAGACGAACCAACCCTTCTCGGCGAAGACGACCTCGCTGCTCTCGACCTCGACGCCATCGCCCCCGAAGAAGATGAAGTCGATCCGCTGTGGACCGCCGCCGTACCCCCTGCAATGCGGGTTGCCGGGCAGGTTGAAGGTCGGACCTGCGGCCCCCGGGTTGGCGACCGCATAGCTATCACGGAACGCGCCTGCGAGTCGTTGGTAGACGGGCGCGGCGGGTGAGGCATTCATGTCGCCGGCCACGACCGTCACCGCGGCGGGATGACTGGCGCCAGTCTCCTTGACGAAACGGATCAGGGCATCGGCCTGGACTTCACGATCCGCAGCCTTTCCCCCCGACGCCAGGTGCACCGTGAACAGGTTCACCCGCCCCATGGGGTGGTCAATGCCGACCATGACGGCCCGCCGGGCGCCCGGGAGCGGGCAGTCATCGAGCCATTCGCCCGTATGGCAGGGCAGTGCTGCCGCACTGGTATGGAGGAACGGCGCGGCAGAGAGTATCCCGACCTCGAACGTGAGGAAGACCGGCACCCCGAAGCAGGGACGGCTGTAGAGATCATAGGAGGCGGGGGTCGGCGGCAGCTTCTGCCTGAGTTCATCGATACTGTTGCGGGTGCCGACCCAGATACCGGAGCAGCCCTCCTGCAGCAGGAGCACGTCCACGGGTCGCCCCTCGTCGCGTTGTGTTCTGATGAAGTCCGCGATCCGGCGGAAGCGGACCTCACGCCCGGCGACCGGGGACATCTGCATGAGATTGAGGGTCAGGACGCGTAAGCGCGCTACAGAGCTCTCGGGCGCCGCGGCGCGGGCCGGCCGATCATGTCGGCACGACAGCGTCGTCAGACTTACAGCCACGATCCCGGCCAGGTTCAGCCAACGACGGACCATCGGAGTGCCCTCCGGGCTTGCTGCGGTCATCCTGGCGTGAGGATCGCCGCGATGGCCAGCGCGCCGGGCTCCAGGACGCTGCGCTGCGGACCAACATAGCCGTCCAGGGCGTTCAGGTTGTCATGGGAGGCTCTTGCAGAACCACTGCAAGAGCCGGGTTTCAGGTGTCGGGTTTCTTGGGGTTCAGGAACGCCATCCAACCGAAACCTGAACACCGAACACTGAACACGCCACTTGCCGAAGAGGTTCTGCAAGTAGCTCATGGCGCTGTGCCTATCGAGGCGAGGTCTGGAACCCTCTCACTGAATCGGGCAATGGCCCTCCTGCGGCGGGCCGGCTGCCCCCGCCCTACCTGCCCGTCTGCAACCGAGGGTGCGGCCAGAAACGTAGCGGCAGTGGGTAGCACGCCCGCGGCACGGACCGATCACCGCGACCACCGACAGGGCTGGCCCGCCGGGCCTGTAATCCGACCCCCCGGGCTTGACACGGACGCAACGCTGTGTCATAATACACTGTATTACGAAGCGCTCCCAGGCGGGACATGGTGATGGCCAGAGAACACGTTGTCTGCTTCAAGGTGGATGCGGCCACGGCCGAGGCCATGCAGGGCATCCCGAACCGCTCGGATTTCCTGCGTGCGGCAGTGCTGGCGGCCTTGAGTAACACCTGCCCCGTCTGCCGGGGTACAGGTCATCTGTCCCCCCGCCAGATGTCGCACTGGCGCACGTTCGCGGTGGCCCACGCGTTCGAGAAATGCTCTGAGTGCCGGGAGTACCACTGGGTCTGCGCCGCCACGCCCGACGCCTGCCCGCCGATCTTGCCCCCTGCGGTGCCCGTCACGGCCAAGCCGCGCGCCCGGCGCCGTGCAGCCGCCGCCACGGCGGCTGGAGAAAGCACCCCCGCACACCCATGAGGACGCGAGTCTACAGCCTGTTGCTCCTGCTCGCTTTTGCCTTCGGGGTGGTCGTCTGGCCTACCTGGCACAAAGCGCACTGCGGCACGCTGTCGCCGGGGTTGGCAGTGCAGGCGCCGGTTCCCGCGGCTGAGCATGACCGGCACTCGATTCCCACTCATGATGCGGACCGCTGTCAGGTCTGCCTGGCCGCCGCGCTTGGGCTGGACCAGCCTGTAGCAGTAGCCTTGCCGTCGTTGGTCGTCGTGCTGTGCGCGGTCGCGGTGTTTCCCACGGCGCCGCCGACACCGCGTCCCGCCTATCGCCTGCCGTTCTCCTGCGGTCCTCCTCCCGCCTGCTGATTCTGTCCCGCCGATCACAAGCCAAGCCCACGGCGTCCCCCGTCCGGCTTGGCGTCTGACAGCGGCTGCCCCCGCGGTTGCACCTTCAGCACCGCGGTCGGGATCCTGCACAGATCACGCAACGCCTAACCATGAGGTACCGCAGCATGCAATGGAAATCACGCATCGAGACGATGTGCTCTTTGGCGCTGCTGACAGCGCTGGCTCTGGGGGGTGGCCTGCAGGCCCAGGAGAACCAAACCGAAACCGTGCGGGCCCTGCAGGCTGAGGTGAGGCAGTTGCGCGAGGAACTGCAGGCGCAACGGCGCCTGCTCGAGCAACAGGTCGCGGCTCTGGAAGCGAAACTGACGCAGCTCGGCGCGTCTCCGGCAGGCGCCGCGCCGGGCACGCCGACCGCTTTGACCGTGGCGCCGCTGCGCCCGGCCCTGGCGGCGCCGACGGGCCTTGGCGGGGTGACGGCGCGACTCGGTTCTGGCGTGCAGAGTATGAATCCCGAGGTTTCGGCCATCATCGACACCTACTACCACGCCGACGACGCCGACGGCGGCGTCGGCCATGTCACCGGAGAGATGTCAGGTTTCGGCGACACCCATGGCGATGAGGAGCACCATCACCATGGCCTGGAAGAGGGGATCAACCTCCGCCACGTCGAACTGCAGCTCGCCGCCGAGATCGACCCTTACTTCAAGGGCTCCGTCATCGCCGCGGTCGACACCGATGGGGCCGAACTCGAGACCGCC
>CAIZKT010000466.1:0-22719 GCA_903933565.1 uncultured Victivallales bacterium
CCTGAGCCGCGGCCAACCCTGGGCTTGGGTACGCAGCCCCGTTGGGGCAGGATACGCCGTTGCACCTGAGTAGTCGGCCGGTGAGTACATCCAGGGAAGCAGGCTCCGCGTCCGGTTCGTCTCGACAAATTCCATCACCCAAGGCGAGCAGGCCGCAATTCTCTGGAACGAGTTGCTCAACCGTTTCCATCTCGACATCCACTTCGCGCATCGCACTTTCGCTTGGCAAAGCGAAGCGCGCGGCAAAGCACATGTCCACGTCGTCATCATCGGCTTCGCCAGTTTCCCCGGCGCTGCGAAGACGCTCTTTGAGTACCACACCCCCACAGGCGAGGCGACGGCCATGGCGGCGGTAAACATCAACCCCTATCTCGCAGATGCACCGAACACGCTGGTCCTGAAGCGGACGACCCCGGTCAACGGCGCGCCTGAAATCAGCTACGGCAGCATGGCCAACGACCGATTCCTCTTCGCCCTGTATGAGAAACTCACGGCACCGTTCGCCGCTGCCATGGCCGCCCGGTCGGTTCACCGGCGGTCGCGCCGCGGTGCCCCGCCCGCTCCATGACTGAGATTCGCGATGACGCCACAATGCCACTTGCACCGGCGCCACCGGCTTGTATTGTAGTTAAGTGTGGTGTTGCTGTTCCGTGGTTCTCTTGGGGTAGCTCACCAAGGAGTTCTGATGGTGCAGAGGCCAACAGTTCGCCGTGGCACCTCGCCTGCGCTCTGGCGGGAGCGCGGCGCATTGATGTTGCTCGCGGTCCTCTGCCTGACTGCTGGGTTCGCGTCTTCCCTAGGGGCGGTCGAGGTGCTTTACCGCGAGATCTTCTCCTCCGACCAGGGCCTGGCCGGCCTGGCATCGGGGACGCGCTGGGCCATCGCCGAAACCGGGGCAACCCCGGAGAACCAGGCCGACTTCGCCATCGCCTCCAACCCGGGGGCACCCACGAACGTCGGCGCGGTCAACTCCAACTACGGCGGGACGGCGAACAGCCCGGGTTTCTTCTCGACCTTGTTGACCGGCGACGAGGGGAGCGGAAACAACCCGCATCTCGTCTACACGACCGAGTACACCATCAACCGCACGACGAGCCCCACCTTCAGCGTTTCCTGGTATCAGGGGAACGCGATTGACCACACCCCGATGCAGGTGGCCGTACATGTTGGCGCGGACCCGCTGACGGGGTGGTACGTCGATGATGCGCTGTACCAGGACGCGACCGTGGTCACCTCCGCTGCGGGGTTTGCCGCGGGGGCGGAGCTGATGACCTTTGCCTTCTCCTCGGCTACCTGGGGCGCGCTCTCCCTTGACAGTTATGACCACATCTCCTCGGCCCCTACGACCTTTGCAACCTCCCTGCCGATGGGCGACATCACTGGCTTCGGGCTCTACTATGACGGCACCGAGGACCTGAACGGCGTCGTGCGCTTCGACTCCTACACCGTCACCGGAACCGTTCCCGAGCCCAGTGGGCTGCTCCTCGCCTGCCTGGTAGCGCCCTGGCTGCTGGTACGACGTCGCCACCGGAACGGCTGAGCTCGCCGTCGGCCACGGACGTCGCAGGTGTTCTCCTGTCCGCGACTCCAACCGGTGGACAGAGGGGGTGCGGCGCAATACGTTGATGGCATGGCTTTACACCTCCACACCTGCAAACCCGGGTTCGAAGAGACGCTGGCGCGCGAATTGGCGTTGTATGGGATGCGCGATCCCGAGGGCGGCGATGGCTTCGTGCTGGCGACCACGCGGGACAGTTCCGCGCCGGTCGACCTGTGCTATGCTGTCTTCAGCGTCCGAGAGGTCCGGGAGGTATCGGCGACCTCGGTCAACGCCATGGCCGGGGCGCTGTGCGACCTCTTCTGGGAGTCCTTCCGCGGCGAGCGTCTCGACAGCCCGTGGTTTCTGCACATGGACTCGGTGCCACATGAGGCGGTGGCGGGACGCATGCGCACGGTGCAGACTGAGTTTGAGCGCCGGTTACGCGGGAAGATGTCACGCGTGGCGAAGCTGGCGTCCACCGAACTGCCGGCGGATGAGCGCGAGAGGCGTGGTTTCTTCGCTCATTTTGTCGATGCCGACCACGTCCTGGCCGGCAGCCGGTTGCACTTCTGGGGACAGCGCCGGATGCGTGACCATCCGCGCGCTCCATCGCGCTCATTCCTGAAGGCTGAAGAGGCGTTTGCGCTGTTCGGCCAGAGCCCGGTGCGCGGCGAGCTCGTGATTGACTTGGGCGCCTCGCCGGGCGGCTGGAGTTTCAGCGCGGCGGAGCGGGGTGCGACGGTGTGTGCCGTGGACAACGGCCCGTTGCGGGCCGGCGCCCTGGAGCATCCTCACATCACCCACATCCGCGAGGATGCGTTCCACTACCGGCCGCCTGGCGGTCGGCGCTGTGACTGGCTGCTCTGCGACCTGCTCGAGGATCCGAACCGCGTGGTCGAGCAGATTCTGCTGCCCTGGCTGGACGCCGGCTTCTGCCGGCGTTTTGTCGTCAACTTGAAAGTCGGCAAGATGGACCCCGTCGAGTTGCTGCGCCGCCTGCGCGGGGTGGAGTCTACGGGGTTGAACCCGCGCTGCGAACGCCTGAAGGTGCGCCAGCTCTTCCATGACCGCGAGGAGATTACGTGCATGGGGGCGTCGGCGTAGGTGGGCCCGGATGATGAAGCAGCGTACGGCATTCCTGGCTGGTAGTCTGTCTTGGCTGGCGCTGGGGGCGCTGTTGGCCTGCGGCTGCCGCAGCACCGGTTACCTGGCCGAGCGGCGCCGGGATCTGGCGGACGTGGCGACGGCGACGGCAGGGGTCGGAATCGGGGCCAAGCTGCGCCTCGGTCCCGTGCATCTAACCCCGCTCATGCTCAATCTCGATTTAGCCGGCCTGCGCGGCGGCGAATGGTTCCATATCCCGGACTTGGCCATGGCGGTGGCGCAACCGCCGCAAGAGGTGGGCGCGGTCTGGTGGAGTTCCTGCATCTGGGACCTGCCGGAGGGCTGCCTCAACCACGAGCGCCTGCGGCAGCGAGGCAAGGCCTACATCGCCACCCCCCTGCGGCTTTCCCAGGACGCTGGCCTGTATAGCCTGATGACGGACACGCCGCCGTTCGTCAGTGTGCCGCGCCTGGCCTGGAAGCGCGAGAGGGTACGTTTGCCGCGCTACTCGGCAGCCTACCAGACGCAGATCGAACTGAGCCTGGCCGTTGGTGGCAGCCTACGGCTCGGCCTGAACCCGGGAGAGTTCGTGGATTTCCTCCTGGGCTGGTTCGGGCCCGACCTCTACGACGACGACACCTGGTCTGGGCCGCCGCTGGACCCGCGCCACTGGCCCTGGTTGCAGCCCTGGCCGGTGCGCTGGAGGTGGCCCTGGCAGGACGCCGGGAAGTGACGGCGCCCCAGACGGAGTGACCGACGCAGAGGCCAGCGCTGCCAGGCCGCCGACCGGCGGGTCGGCGGTGGCCGCGGCCGCTCCATTCCCCCAAGAGGCGCCATTTTCCGAGACCGCCGACCGGCGGGTCAGCGGTGGCCGCGAGCCGCGGCCGCTCCATTCCCCCGAGAGGCGCCATTTTCCGAGACCGCCGACCGGCGGGTCGGCGGTGGCCGCGAGCCGCGGCCGCTCCATTCCCCCGAGAGGCGCCGCGGCGACGGCGCTTCAGCCCCCGAAGGCAGCGCGCGTCTTGGCCAGGCCCACGCGGGCGGTCGCGAGGGCATCGCTGCGCCAGTAGTCCGGGTTGAAGAGTTCGACCGAGAGGAAGCCATCGTAACCGACGGTACGGAGCATGGTCGCGATGTCGCGCAGGGGAGCGACGCCATCGCCGGGCCAGACGCGGTGCTGGTCGCCGATGTCGGCGCGCGGCGGCTGGGCCGGATAGTCGTTGACATGGAACAGCCCGATCGCCGCGCCGCTGAGTAGGCGCAGCGAGTCGAAGGCGTTGCCGCCTTTGTAGAGGTGGTAGACATCGAGCAGGATGCGGGCGTCCGGGCGAGCCGACGCCGCGGCAACGTAAAGCACTTCCGCCAGCCGGGAGAGCTTCGGGGCGTGACCCCAGAGCTCAAGCAAAGGCGCGACCCCGGCCGCCTGGCCGACGTCACACAGCCTGGCATAGGCCTCGGCGCAGGCGTCGAGCGACACGGCAGCCAGGTTCCCAAAAGGCGGCGCCGCGGCGCAGGTGGCGCCGAGGGCGGCGAGGGTATCCATCTCGCGGCGGGCGAGCTCTAGGGCTTGGGCGCGGGTGGCAGCGTCGGCGTCTGCCCATTTCCAGAAGGCGATGGCGCCGGCGACCTGCAGGCCGCGGTCGCCGATCCGCTGGCGCAGATCACCGAGACGTCCGCCGCTGCGGCTGAAGACCTCGACGTCGGCGAGCCAGGGCTCGATGCCTTGGTAACCAGCCGTGGCGGCGACCTCGATCTGCTCAACGATCCCCAGCTTGTAGCCGCGGATCGTCGCGGGGTTCAGCGCATAACGGTAGCCCATGGTTGTTCTCCCCTGCTTGCTCTACCTGGGTCGCGCACCCTCAGCGGGTGGAACCGAGCGGGTACGGCAACGCTTCGAGGGTCACGTCGTTGAGGGCCGTCAGAATCGTGCCGAAATGGTGCAGATCTTTCAACTGGCCATCGATCAGCGCAACCATGAAGAGCTGAGCCAGGATCGCCATGAGCACGTCCTTACGGGAACAGGGGTGGATGCGCTCCGCGGTGCCGATCTTGCCGTATTGCCACCCTTCGGCGGGCTTCAGGAGGATGTGGTCCCGATCAATCAGGCAGAAGCGCCCGCCGTGCAGGCAGATGGTGGCATTCCACCCGGCGCCTTCGGCAATGCGCTTTGCCAAGACACATAGCACTGCGGCGTGGCCGTAGCGCGTCTCGAGGACACGATCGACCAGGAACAGATCCACGTCCAGGATGTCGTCTGAGGGGACGGTGAACTCGCGTTCGCGCATCAGGTCGGCGATCTGGTGCGTCATGGTCTCCCCGGGCTGCAGGTCGGCGGCAATTTCATCGACGCGGGCCTCGATGGACTCACGGGGAGGAATGGGTTCATACAGACTGTGAATCTGTACGATGCCGTCCCACAGCGACAGGTTCTCTTGGCCGAGAGCCGCGATAAACGACTCCCGCGCCCGCCGTCGCGACAGGATCGCGCCCAGCTGATGCACCCGCTGCCGGAGCTGCGGATCGTGCGACTCCTGATGCTCGGCGATGGTCTCGTCCGCCACCTGCCCGAGACTCAGAAGATGCTCCATGGCCAGCGAAGCAATCTGCTGGTTCTCGTCCTGCAACAGAGTCAGCAGCGCCGAGAGCTGTCGATCAGCCGTGTGAGAGTCGTTTTTGCTCGAAGTCATACCACTTACGCCTTACCTGGCTAATATAGTCACGCGTGCTCGAAAGACGAACGGCAGCGATCTCGAGTTCCTGCTGCGGGTTGGTCGGCGCCCAGCGGCGGGCGCGACTGCCGCCGGCGTTGTACTCGGCCAACGCCAAGACGTCCGCACTGCGGTACTGCCGCCAGGTCCGCATGGCCCGCGCCAGGTACCAGGTGCCGATCTCGATGTTCTGTCCCGGATCGAAGCACATGTGGCGAGTGGGCATGGCGCCGCCGGACC
This sequence comes from uncultured Victivallales bacterium, assembly GCA_903933565.1. Lineage (GTDB taxonomy): Bacteria > Verrucomicrobiota > Lentisphaeria > Oligosphaerales > JAFGRS01 > CAILUI01. The sequence continues at coordinate 5,593 of CAIZKT010000466.1, forward strand.
AGGCCTGCCAGTCCGTTACGGCCCCGGCCGTGATCTGCATGAGCCCCACCTCTTTGGCCCGGCCCACAGTGTACGGCTGGAAACGGCTCTCCTTCCAGATGACGGCCTTCACCAGGCCGGGCGCGATACCGTGGCGCAAGGCCGCCTCACGAATCAACCGATCGTAGGAGTCGGTGCGGGCGCGCAACTGCCAGTAGCGGCTGGCGACCATCGACAGCGCCACGACCACCCCAAGCAGCACGGCCCCGCCGAGCGCCAGCAGCATCCCATGGCGAGCTTCCTGTCTCACCTACAGCGTCTCCGAAAGAACCTGACTACACCCTCATGACCAGCAGCAGTGTTTGTACTTGTGACCGCTTCCACAAGGACAGGGATCATTGCGTCCCGGGTCTCGTCCCGGCGCCTGCGTCGCCCGCCTCGTTGCCGCCCGCCGCCGCTCATCCGTCACCGCTGCCGCCAAGCTGCGGAAGCGCCCCATGGTATGCTCGAAGAACAGGCGCCACCCGGCACACAGCCGACTGAGCTGCCGCGGCTCGCCGCCAGCAACGCAGAGGCGGTGCTTGAGGCAGTCGCCCTGACACATCCATTGCCAGGCGCAGCTTTCGCAATCCGCATGCCAGCGAGTCTTCTGCTCCCCGAAACTGCGGTACAGGGGCGACTGCTGCAACGGCTCCAAGGCGTCGGTCCGCACGTTGCCAAGGCACAGGCGCTTCTCTACGAAAAAATCGCACGGGAATACGTCCCCGTTGTATTCCACCACGAAGTACTGGCAGCAGTTGGAGCCGAAGGGGCAGATCGTGCGCACGCCGTCCACCAGCAGGGCCAGCACCGAGTCGAACAGCCGGATGGAGACGCGACGGCTATCGGCGGCGTACCAACCATCGAAAAGGCGACACAGGAACTCGCCCCAGGCTTCCGCCGAGATCGAGAAAGGCAGGAGCCGGCGCCGCTCGTCGGGCTCCACGCAGGGAATGTACTGGTGGTAGAGCCAACCGTGCTCGCAGAGGTAGTGATACACCGCCGCCGGCTCACGCACATTCGCCGCACTGACCAAGACCAGGAGGTTGAACTCGGCGTGCCGGGCTTCAAGACGCCGGATGCCAGCCAAGACGTCCGCGTGGGACCCCCGCCCGTCTGCCGTTTGTCGGTGCCGGTCGTGCAGCCAAGCAGGACCATCCAAACTGACCCCGGTCAGGAAGCGGTACTCGGCCAGCAACGCCGCCAGGTCATCGGTGATCAGCGTCGCATTGGTCTGGAGCCCGTTCGCCACGCTCGCCCCGCTGCGGCCAAAGCGCTGCTGGTACTGCACCGCGCGGCGGAAGAAGTCGACGCCCAGGAGCGTGGGCTCGCCGCCCTGCCAGCCGAACTGATAGGTGGGCTGCGTCGTGGCCATGTAACCGCGGACCATGGCCGCCAGAACCTCATCGGACATGCGGTGCCGGGGCGTCTCGGGGTAGAACCCGGCGTGATCAAGGTAGAAACAGTACGAGCAGCGCAGATTGCAGTCCGCTGAGGCCGGCTTGATCAGCAGTGAGAAGGGTTGCGGCATAGGCACATCATCATCAACCTGCCCGCCCCGCACCACGTCCGTGGCCGACTGTCCCTGGAAAATCCTCGTGTGTCTGGACGGCGGACAATCGCTATATACCCCTCCTGCCAGGCCGTGACAAGGAGAGGCGCCGCGGCCGGCGATGCTTTTTCGCGGAGTCCGCACAATAGGGCGCCCTGCCTTTCCGTTTGCCCTACAGACCCGCGGGTGGACCCCGGCCGAGCCACCGCCAACCCGCGGGACTCCTATCCGGACCCACAGAACAGGAGGCTCCTCATGGCACGTTGGATCATCGCCCTGGCTACCCTGGCCGTCGTCTCCGTCCTTCGGGCTCAACCTCAGCCGCCCCAGCCCGTCGGCGGAGACGCCCCGCGTCGCGGCGGCGCCATGTTCGGCAACGCCGATACCAACGGTGATGGCAAGGTCGACGAGGTTGAGGCGCAACAGGCCGCTAAGCAGCGCCTCGATCTGATCAAGACGCAGCTCGATCAGGCCCGCCAGCAGTTCGATGCGGATGGCGATGGCGCCTTGAACGCCCAGGAAATGGCCGCCCTCAAGAACAAGATGGCCGAACGCGCCGACGGCGGCCGAGCTCTCGCGATTGCCGCTATGGTCGACAAGGACGGCGACTGGAAGCTCAGTCCCGAGGAGGAGAAGGCGGCACTCACGGCGATCGCGCAGCGTGTCAAGGAGGGCGAGGGCGGTCGCGGCGAGATGCCGCGTGGCATGGTCGCGCCGGACCCCGATGCAAACGGCGACTGCATCATCGATGACACCGAGGCGCGCCTGGCTGCCGAAAAACGCGTCGACCTCGGCCGCAAGCTGATCGAGCGCCTGCGCGAACGCAGCAAGGATAACCCCGAGGCCCCCTACCCGCCCCCGGCCGTCGAACTCGACACCGACCGCGACTACCATGTTAGCGACGCGGAAGCACAGGCCGCCGTGCAGCGGATCATGGCCGATCTGCAGAAACGCAACGCCACCGTCCTGAAATACTTCGACACCGACAAAGACGGCAAACTCAGCGCCACGGAGTTGCCCCCGGCCAAGGCCGCGTTCGCCTTCATGAACGAAGTCCGCCCCGAGCGTCCTGAGATGGGCGAGCGCCCAGGCCCCTGGCTGCGCGATCGTCCGGGGGATGGTCGCGGGACACGGCGGCAACAAGACCGCGACGACCAGCCCAAGCCGCCCTGAATCTGTCATTCCTGGCCTTGCTTTTCGGCGCTCTCTGGCCTACTTTACCGTCCCAGTGCTTCCGAGGGCGGTCTTCTACCTGTCGGGCGAGCAGTTTATGGGCATCGGCCTGGCGCCCCATCCCCGGGCCTGCAGAGGAAGCACACTCTTGTGGGAGCGGTTTACGTATGCTTGTTGTTGCATGCATCAAGCAGGTCCCGGATACTACTCAAGTACAGATTGATCCTGTCACCAACACTCTCATCCGCGAGGGTGTTCCCTTCATCGTCAACCCTTACGACACTCATGCGGTTGAAGAGGGACTCAGGATCAGGGATCGTTTCGGCTGCCGGGTGGTCGCTATCTCCATGGGGCCGCCGAATGCTCAAGCCAGCCTGCGCAAGGCGCTGGCCTTGGGCGTGGACATGGCCATCCTCCTGTCGGACCGCGTCTTTGGTGGAGCCGATACCTTGGCCACCAGCAATGTGCTTGCCGCTGCCCTCACCAAGCTCAATGCGGAGGTTGAGGAGGTGGGGATCGTGCTCTGCGGCAAACAGACGATCGACGGCGACACCGCCCAGGTAGGCCCAGGCATCGCTACCCGACTCGGGTTTCAGCAACTGACCTTGGTGGACCGCATCGAGGACCTCGACCCCGTCGGGCGGCGGATTCGGGTACGCCGCAAACTGGAGGGGCGGCACGAGATCGTGGAGTCGCCACTGCCAGCCATGCTCACCGTGGTGCGGGAGTTGAACCGTCCCCGCTATCCCCGGGTGCCTCAGCGCCTGGCCGCCGTCGAGGCGAAGATTGAGGTCTGGAATAACCAAGTGCTGAAGCTGGATGAGCAGACCATCGGGCTGAAGGGCTCGCCCACCTGGGTGGTGAAGATATTCTCCCCCCAGCGGGAGAAGGGCGAGATCCTTGGCGATGGGCATGCCGATCCCGAAGGTACCGCCCGGCTGCTGATCGACAGGCTGCTGGCGAAGGACGCATTGCCTTTGTAGGCCCGCGGGGCAGGGATTCGGGAGCCGACGTTGCCCGCTTTTCCCTGGGTCCCTGCCGCATCTTTCCGAGGGATTGGAATGGCTGACGCAAAACCGAAGACCAAGAAGCCGCGTGGGCGCGCTCGTCTGCTAGAGGGCAAGTGCATCGCCTGCGGCGCCCGCTGCCAGAGTGTCTGCCCGGTCAACTGCATCGATATGACCGAGGCGGGCGAGCCGCTTATTGCAGCCGAAAAGTGCATCGGCTGCAATAAGTGTGTCAAGATCTGCCCGGCGGTAGCCTTGGAGATGTGGTTCACCCCCGACGAGCAGCGCCTTCTCGATGAACTCGCCAAAGCCCCAGCAACTGAACCTGGAGAGGAACCTGACGACAAGGCCACCGCCCTGGCGCGAATGCTCGAGCAGTACCGGGGAGTCTGGGTGTTCGTGGAACAGACCGAGGGGGAACCTGCAAAGGTATCCTGGGAGCTTCTGGGCGTAGGGAAACGGCTGGCGGAGAAGCTGGGGGTGGAGCTCTGTTCCCTGGTCATCGGCGAGAACGTGGAAAACCTCTGCCGTGAGTCCTTCCGCTATGGTGCGGCAAAGTCCTACCTGGTGGAGGCGCCAGTTTACCGTACCTACCGCACGGAAGCCTACCTCAAGGCAACCTGTCACCTGATCGGGAAATTTATGCCGGAAGTTATCCTCATGGGTGCGACCGGGATGGGGCGTGATCTGGCGGGGGCGGTGGCCACCCGGCTGGCAACCGGGCTCACGGCGGACTGCACCGGTCTGGACATCGACGACAAGCGGAATCTTATGCAGACCCGGCCAGCCTTCGGTGGCAACATCATGGCCACTATCATGTGTGACAAGTTCCGCCCTCAGATGGCCACCGTGCGCCCCAACGTCATGCCCTTACCAGAGCCGGATGCCAGCGCTACGGGCCTCCTGGTACGGGAGGATTACGAGGTCGAGGAGGCAAGCATCCTCACCAAGGTCATCGAGATCATGCGGGACTCCTCGAGCCACGACCACGTCGACATCACCGGAGCTGAATTCATCGTCTCGGGTGGTCGCGGCATGATGTCCCCAGAGAACTTCGCCGTGCTCAAGGAACTTGCCGACGAGATCGGCGGCGTGGTGGGCGCCTCCCGCAGCGCCGTCGACGCCGGCTGGATGCCCCATGATCGTCAGGTTGGACAGACCGGCAAGACGGTGCGCCCGAAGATCTACATCGCCTGCGGCATCTCCGGCGCGATCCAGCATCTGGTGGGAATGCAGGATTCCGATATGGTCATCGCCATCAACCGTGATCGGAGCGCCCCCATTTTCGAGGTGGCGACCTACGGGATTGTCGGCGACCTGTTCCAGGTCGTGCCGGCCATTACCAAAGCAGTCCGCGAAGCAAAGCAACGGCGTAAAGCATAGGTCCGCCACGCAGATACGGGGATAGGGCGGGGGTCCGGCCTCTCCGCGGCAATGGCCCGGTCGGAACCGCGAGGCTTCTGCGGGTCCGATAAACCCGCGGCGATAGCACGTCTGGACCCGACAATCTCTGCATCTGGGCGTCTCGTGATGATGGATCGAGGTTTAGACATGGCACCCAACTCCACGGTGTTTGCGGTCCTTCTGGTCGGTTCCCTTGCGGTTTTCGCCTGGGGAGTCTTTCGCCGGGCGTCTCTGGTTGCTCTGGGCAAGAAGGACAACCGGCTCGACGCCATCGGCACGCGCGTCCGGGAGATGCTGTTCTACGCTTTCGGCCAGCGGCGCGTGCTTGCCAAGCCCTTTGGTATCAATCACTTCGTCATCTTCTGGTCCTTCATCATCCTGGCCATTGCCAATACCGAATTCATCGTCCACGGGGTGTTTCGTGGCATCAGCCTTCGTCTGTTACCCGACCTTGTTTATCTCCCCCTGATTCTGGTGCTGGACATCGTGTCGTTGCTGGCCTTGGCGGCCGTGCTTGTGGCGCTGGTCCGCCGGGCGATTTCGCCCCCGTATCCCGAGGCCCGCACGGTCGAGGCCTTCTTCATTCTCGGTCTCATCGGCATCCTGATGTTGGCCTTTTTCGGGATCAATGCCGCCCGTATCCTCGGCGCCGAGGGGGGGGCTGGCGGCGCCGCGGCGAGCTGGATGCCCGTCTCGTCTCAGTTTGCAGGCACGTTCTCGAGGGCGTCGGCACAGAGCGTCCATGACCTCGCCTGGTGGGCTCATGCCATGGCGCTGCTTGCCTTCCTCTGTTACCTCCCGAACAGCAAGCATATGCACATTCTTACGGCGATCCCAAACTGCTTCTTCAAACGCCTTGACCGGCCCAATACCCAGCCACGCGAGGAGTTCACTGCCGGGGCGCAGTTCGGGGTGAATTCGCCGGAGCGCTTCACCTGGAAAGACCTGCTCGACTCCTTCTCCTGCACCGAATGCGGCCGCTGTCAGAACGTCTGCCCGGCGGGGTTGACCGGAAAGCCGCTGAACCCCCGCGCCGTCATCCACGAGATCAAGATGAATCTGCTGGAGAATGGCCCGGCTCTGAAGCGCGGTGCCGGAGCGGCAATACCGCTTATCGGTCCGGCGACGGAGGGAAATGTGGGCGAAGAAGCGATCTGGTCCTGCACCACCTGCGGCGCCTGCATGGAGGTGTGCCCGGTCTTTATCGAGCAGATGCCGAAGATCGTGCAGATGAGGCGACACCTGGTTGAGATGGAGGCCAAGTTCCCCGCTGAACTCCTCAATCTCTTTGAGAACATGGAAAGCAGGAGCAACCCCTGGGGGATTGCCCCCTCCGAACGCGTCAAGTGGTGCTCCCAGCTGGAGGTCAAACCTTTCGAGCAGGGAAAGACAGAGTACCTCTTCTACGTCGGGTGCGCCGGTTCTTTCGACTCCCGTAACAAGCATGTGACTGTGGCACTGGCCCAGCTTCTTGATAAGGCGGGGGTATCCTGGGGCATTCTCGGCAAGGACGAGAAGTGCTGCGGCGACAGTTTGCGGCGCCTGGGGAATGAGTACGTCTTTGAGCGGATGGCGAAGGAAAATGTGGAGGTGCTTCGGCAGCGCGGGGTGAAAAAGGTCATCACTCAGTGCCCCCATTGCTTCTCGACCCTGAAGAACGACTATCGCCAATACGGACTTGAGCTCGAAGTGATTCATCACTCCGAACTGCTCCGGGATCTTATCAAGGACGGTAAGCTCAAGATCCGCCACCCCGCGTCAGGATTGGGGCAAACCGTGATGCATGACTCCTGCTACCTGGGGCGGCACAACGGCGTCTACGATGCCCCGCGCCAGGCCATCGCCGCCGCGACCGGCTCGGCCCCCGCTGAGATGGGAAGAACGAAAGCCGACGCCTTCTGCTGCGGCGCGGGCGGCGGGCGCATGTGGCTGGAAGAGCGCGAGGGCTCACGCATCAACGCGACCCGTGTCAACGAAGCCCTGGAAACACGACCGAATACGATCTGCACGGCATGCCCATACTGCATGACCATGTTCGAGGACGGGTTGAAGGATGTGAATGCTGGCAGCGTCAAGGTGAGAGACATCGCCGAAGTGGTTGCGGAGGCGGTGTTGCGGAACGAGGCCCCGTAACCTGCGGCGGCTGTCGCTCCGCGAGCGCTCTACCGGTGGGGTCGCGCGCTGCTATGCGACCGCCTTGGCTTCGCCGAGCCTCGGGCTAGCGCCGCCTGTACCCACTCGCGGACCCCGAAGTCTCACCGGAATCCCTACCCGCTGCGGCGGGCCGAACCCCGGTTCTCACCCAAGCAGAAGCTGGGGCTACTTGAACAACCTGACGAACTTATCGAGCGTGGTGCGTTCGAGGCGCAGTATCTGCTCCAGTTCGCTGTGGTCCAACCAGACCCCCTTGCAGTGCGAACACTCGTCGATGGCGATGCCCTTGTAGTCGACGGTGAGCAGCTTCGAGCCGCACTTGGGACAGCACATATGGTGCAGTTCACCGAGACGATTGCGCTCCTCCGCCTCGAGCTTGGCGCGTTTCGCCTCTTCGGCCTTGGCCCGAAGCTCGAACTCGTGCCGGGCAACGTGCAGGTCTTCGGGATTTGCTGATGGGTGAGTGTCCACGATCTGCCTCCGTCTCCAAGTCAGGCGGTGATGCTGACACGTAACCAGCCGGATCGGTACTCTTTCAACCTAGCACCTCATCCCACAGGCGTCGCCGCGCCAGGGCACTATCTTATACCGCGATGACTATCGAGCTGTACACACCTATCTTGTTGCCGCGCGAGCCGGGCCTGCGCCTGGACCCCGGTCGGCTGCCCTGGCGCAACGGGTTGCTCATCCGCGCCACCAACTGGCTCGGCGACGCCCTCATGACCCTGCCCGCAGTCTACCGCCTGAGCCGCGTCGTGCCCGACCCGTGCGGCGTGTTCGTCATGTGCCCAGCCTTTATGCAACCGCTATGGGAGGCGGCGCCCTGGGTCTCGCAGGTCATCCCCATGTCCGGCTCGCGCAGCGGCATACAGGAACACCATAGGGTCCGCCAGTTGCGGCCAGGAGTGGCCGTGGTCCTGCCCAATTCCTTCGGGGCCGCCTGGGACGTGTTCCGTCGCGGGATTCCGATCCGCCTCGGCCGCAGCGGTCGCGGTCGAAGCCTGCTGCTGACCCACAGACTGCCCGAGTGGCCGCGGGCAAGAGCGCGGGCCGACTGCCATCAGCTCTCGCGCTATCTTGAACTGGCTGCCGTATTCGGTGCGGCGGAAGCATCGGTGGAGTGCCCGCCTCTGGAGCTGCCGGACGCCGCGGTCCTGGCGGCGAAGGTCGGGGTGCAGGCTGACGTCGGCCCCTGGCTGGCTATCGCCCCGGGGGCCGCTTACGGGCTGGCCAAGCAGTGGCCGGTTGAGCACTTTACCGCGCTCGCCGACTGGTGGCAGCGTCGCGGCGGTAGGGTGGTGGTGGTGGGCACTGCCAAGGAACGCGCCGCGGGCGAGGCGATCCAGACGGCTCTGCCCGGCGTGCGGAACCTGGCCGGACTGACGGGGCTGCGCGAGCTGATGGCCGTACTCAAGGTCACCGGCTTGGCGGTGACCAACGACAGCGGCGCCATGCACCTGGGCGCCGCGCTTGGCTGCCGTGGCGTGGCCGTCTTCGGCTCCACTGACGCGGTGGCGACCGGGCCTATTGGCGGTCGCTGGATCCTTCTCGCCGATCCGACGGACTGCGCGCCCTGCCTGAAGCGGAGTTGCGCGCGGGCCGACCGCCCCTATGAGTGCCTGCGTCGTATCGACCCTCCCACGGTCATCCGGGCCCTCGAATCCCTGCTGGCGCTGTCAGTGCAGCCGTGAAGCAAGTGGCCCTCGGCGGCGCTCTAGTCCAACCCGAACAGCGCCTCCAGGCGCGCCACCTCGGCGCGGGTCTGCTCCTGCTCCTTCGCCGACAGTTTCTTCCCTGCCAGCTTCTTCTGCAGCGCCAACAGGAGCATCTCCTCCCGGTGCCGGGCGCACCCCGCCGGCGGCGGCACGGTCGGGTTCGGGGGCTCGATCTTGGGGAACTCGGATCTCATCGAAAAACCTCCTTGGCAGCCACCGTCTTGGGGATCGAGATCAGCGTGACCTTACGGAACTCCATCTGGGCGCCTGCCGAACCAGAGCGCTGCGCTAAGCCATCGCACCCAGAGGCCCCGCCTACCGCCACGCCCCCCGGCAGGGTCTCTGCTCTTATCTCCCGCGGGCGTCGAGCTGGCGCCCAAGTTCAGCCGCCGCGGTGATGGGTGGCTGACAGGCGTAGTTCTCGCAGAGGTAGGCGGTGGCCTGGCCAGCGCTGGGCTTGACCTCGCGGATGAACTCCAGCCGTTGGGCCAGCTCCTGCTGCCCCGCGCCGCCATCGGCAAGAAGCAGTACCCGGTTGGGAACGAAACGATCGTACACCGCGCGAAGCAGTGCCTGCGTGTCAGGCGCATCCGGCTGCCCGGCAATGACGATCTGTCGCGGCGTGTCCAGGAAGAAGCCGTAGGCTACAAGCATCTGCGGCATAGCGTGCGGCGCCTGCTCAAGCCGCGATCCGAAGGCCGTGAATATCCTCTCGGCCCGCTCCCGGTATCCTGGGTTGTCCGTCATCTGCGAGAGTCGCAGCAGGTTCAGCGCGGCGACGGCGTTGGCTGACGGTTCGGCGCCATCGTCACCATCCTTCAACCTCAGAATCATGCTGCTATCCTGGCCAGAGGTGCTGAAGTAGGCCCCCTGCGCCTCGTCCCAGAAGTTGGCGTTCTGCCGCTCTTGCAGGCGCAGCGCCCAGCCCAGCCAATGCACCTCGAAAGACGTTTCATACAGGTCCAGCAACCCCTGGATGAGGAAGGCGTAGTCATCGGCAAAGCCGTCGATGGCTGCCACGCCGACGCGGCAGCGGCGCCGGAGTGTGCCCGTTTGCGGGTCATAGAGCCGCGCCTCGATAAAGCGCGCCGCCCGTTGCGCCGCCGTGCGATAGCCCGGCTCGTCCAGGGCCTGTGCGGCGCGGGCACAGGCAGAGATCATGAGCCCGTTCCAGCCGGTGAGCGTCTTGTCGTCACGCTGCGGGCGCGGGCGCCGCGAACGTAGCGCCAGCAGGTCGGCGCGGCCGCGCTGCAATAACTCGCGGATGCGCTCCGGACTCTGGCCAAACTGAGCCGCAGTTTCTTCGGGGGAATGCCGCACGATCAGAATGTTGGCCCCCACAAACTCGCCATGGGGGTCCGCGGGCGCGTTACCATTCTTTTCCACGCCATAGGCGTAGCCAAAGACCGCCGCCGCCTCCGCGCCGAGCGTCGCCGCGATGTCCGCCTGGGTCCAGACGTAGAAGGCGCCTTCGCCGTGTTTGGCTGGATTCGTCGGCAGAGGACTATCGGCGTCTTCGGCGGAATAGAACTGGCCCTCTGGACCGGTCATGTCGCGCCGTACATAGTCGAGCGTATCACGGGCTACCGCGGCGTAGAGCGGGTCGCGCGTGAGCTGGTATGCTTCAAGATACGAGCAGACCATTTGGGCCTGGTCGTAAAGCATCTTCTCGAAATGGGGCACGTGCCAGAAGGTGTCGACGCTGTAGCGGTGGAAGCCACCACCGAGTTGATCGTGCAGGCCACCGGCAGCCATCTTGCGCAGAGTGAACAGGGGCATCTCCAGCGCCAGAGGCGTGCCGGTCCGAGCGTAGTAGCGCAGCACGAAATTCAACACGACAGGCCGGGGGAACTTCGGCGCCCCGCCGAAACCGCCGTCGTTCGGGTCGTAGCTGGAGGCAAACTGGCGATAGGCGGCTTCCAAAGAAGCGCGTCCAGGCGGCGCGGTACGAGAGGCAGACTGGGCCAGGTTGAACTGCCGCAACTGCTGCGTGGCGTTGTCTGCCGTTGCCAGGATCGGCTCCCGCCGTTGCGTCCAGGACGCGGCAATGCCCCGCAGCAGCGCCTTGAACCCCGGGCGCCCCCAGCGCTCGTCGGGCGGGTAGTAGGTGCCTCCGAAGAAGGGCTTGAGGTCGGGCGTCAGCCAGACGCTCAGCGGCCAGCCGCCACTCCCGGTGGTCGCTTGCACATAGGCCATGTAGACGCGGTCCACGTCCGGACGTTCTTCCCGGTCTACCTTGATGGCCACGAAGTGCTCGTTGAGAACCCGCGCTACACTCGCGTCCTGGAATGACTCGCGCGCCATGACGTGGCACCAATGGCAGGTCGAATAGCCGATCGACAGAAAAATCGGCTTGTTCTCCCGCCGCGCCTTCGCAAACGCTTCCTCGCCCCACGGGTACCACTGCACCGGCTGGTGGGCGTGTTGCAGCAGGTAGGGACTCAGCTCATGGATCAGGGCGTTGGATTTCATGAATACTCTCTTGGGCAAGGCGCTTGCGGCAACAGGTTCCGACATCGGGGCCTCGCGTCCAGAGCCACGGATCACCATCGCGGTCATGGCGACGACAGCCCCCAGGCCGCCGAGCAACGCCAGGCGGAAAGCCGTAGCGACCAGGCGTTCACGTGTGCCCTGACCCTCGTTCATGCCCACAACACCTTACTCTTGCTTGGCGGCGTCTGCCGGTGGGATGGCGCCACATTCGCGCTGCCGAGCCAGCTTGATCGCGGCAGCGCGGGAACGGGCAGGGCGGCTGGGTTTCCCGCGCTCCGCGAGCCCGTGCGCCAGGCAATCTGGTCGGGACCGCGGCAGGTTACCACGGAGCCGCAGAACCTGCGCCGGACGGGGGCTCAGATCTCGACGGTACCCTCGAAGGCGAAGGCGGCCGGACCCTCCATGAAGACGTGGTTGCTCTCGGCCCAGGTGATGCGCAGATCGCCGCCCAGGAGATGCACCACCACGTCGCGGTCAGTCAGGCCGTTGAGCGCGCAGGCCACGCCGACGGCGCTGGCGCCGGTGCCACAAGCCTGGGTCTCGCCTGAGCCACGCTCCCACACCCGCATGCGGACAGCGCGCCGCGACAGCACCTGAACAAACTCGACGTTGACGCGCTGGGGGAACAGTGGATGCAGCTCGAGTTCGGGTCCGTCGCACCGCACCTGCTCGTCGGTGATGGCAGCGACGCAGATCACGGCGTGTGGGTTACCCATGGAGACTGCGGTGAACTCGTAGCGCCGCCCACTACCGAGCGTCACCGCTTCACGGACGACCGGGTTGCGGGGGGAGGCCACGGGAATATCAGGGCCATTGAGGATGGGCTCTCCCATGTCCACTCGGGCACTCTGGAGCACGCCTCCAACCACGGTCAGCGCCAGGCTTAAGATGCCACGGCCGGTACGGATGCGGAGCGTCTCCCGGCGCGTGTAACCCCGGTCGTAGACGTACTTGGCGACGCAGCGGATGGCGTTGCCGCACATCTGCGCCTCGGACCCGTCGGCGTTGAACATGCGCATGCGAAAATCCGCTTCGGCATCCGGCAGGATCAACACGATGCCGTCGCCGCCGATGCCGGTGTGCCGGTCACTGAGGCGGGGCGCCACCCGTGCTGGCTCAGCCACCAGCTCCGGGTTGCGGAGGCAGTCGAAGTAGACATAGTCATTGCCAAGACCGTGCATCTTGGTGAACGGAATGGTCGCCATGGGGTGTGCCCTCGTCTACCGGTGCAGCCCGCTTCAGACGCTCTCACTCAGAATCTGTTCCACCATCTGCTCATTGGACAGAGCTCTGCGGGCCAGGTTGAGGTGCCCGGCGCGGACTCGTATCTCGGTGGGCATGGGCCGCAGATTGTAGATGCCGCCCATGCTATAGCAGTAGGCGCCCGCGTTCTGGATGTCCAGCAGGTCGCCCTCGCGAATCTCCGGCAGCTCGCGCAGCTCCGCAAAACGGTCGCCGGTCTCGCAGATGTTGCCGCAAACGTCGTAAAGGCGCGTCGGCCCCTGCGGATGACTCAAGTTCACAATCTGGTGGTAGGCATTGTACAGCATCGGCCGGATCAGTTGCGGAAAGCCAGAATTGCAGCCCGCGATAAGTCGGCCACGATTATCCTTCAGGGTGTTCACCTCCACCACTAGATGACCACACTCGGCCACGATGCACTTGCCGGGCTCGAAGCGCATCTCCAACTCCCGACCGTAGCCCGTGCAAAACCCCCGGAACAGCCGCGCAATCTCGGCGCCCATGGCCCGGTAGTCCACCCGCTTCTCGTCGGGCCGGTAAGGGACTTTGAAGCCGCCACCGAAGTCCAGGAACTCCAGGTGCGGGAAGCGTTCAGGCGTGGCCAGGGACATCAGGTTGGCCATGCTCTGGTAGACGGAAGCCTCCTGGGTAAGTCCCGATCCGGTGTGCTCGTGCAGACCGACCACCGTCAGGCGGTAACGCGCCGCGAGCGCCACAACCTGGCCCACATCCTGCATCAGAATGCCGAACTTGGTGGCCGGTCCGGCCGTGGCCGTCGAGGCGGTCTCACCGTCCACCACATCGGGATTGAAGCGCACGCAGACACGCGACCCGGGGAACTCACGACCGAACTTCTCCAGGCGGGACAATTCGCCGATGTTCATCAGCACGCCGCTGCGCTGGACGTCCCGCACCTCGGCGTCGGTCATGCTGTTGGCGGTGTAGAGGATGCGGTCCGCCGGGTAGCCCAGGCGCTGGGCCAGGAGAACCTCGCCCGGACTTACCGTGTCCAGCGCGGCTCCGGCTTCATGCAGCGTGCGCAGCAGCGCCACGCTGTAGTTCGCCTTCATGGCGTAGAAAATGCGCAGCTTCGGCCAGTTGATGAACTCGTGCAGTTCGCGGTAGCGCTGCAACATCAGGTCAGCGTCATAGACGAACAGCGGCGTGCCGTATTCCCGGGCCGCCCGCAGCAGAATGTCCGCACTCAGTGCCATCGTCGCCTCACCTCCGCAGCTGGTCACCACCAACGCATCGTCGGAAGTCAAACCTAAGCCTCGACCGGCGGAAATCAACCGTGCGGGCAGCAGCGCCAGGGCTCCAAGAAAGAGCCCCCCGCTAAATCTGGCAGACGTCTGCCCCGACCCCGCTTGCCTCCCTGGAGCCCGCGATGCCCAGCCCGTTCCGGGCGGGTTCGCGGTATCCCCCGAGCCGACTTTACCCATGGTCATTCTTACCTCTGTGAGTATTGCGGAAAAGGGCACTAGCGTTGTATCTTATGCGGCGAGTGTACGGGACTCCTTTTGACCCGTGTAGTGCAGGAACGATGTGGTAGCCAACCGCAGGAGCCTGACCATGTGCCTCAACCGACGCCCCTTCACCCTGATCGAGTTGCTGGTGGTGATCGCCATCATCGCCATCTTGGCGGCCATGCTGTTGCCGGCTTTGGCGCAGGCGCGCGAAAAGGCGCGGCTGACGAGCTGCATCAACAACGAGAAACAGATCATGATGTCAATCCTGCTGTACTGCGACGAAAACAATGAGATCACGCCGCGGCACTGCCAGACCAACGGGGTCAACGACTACAACCACTGCTGGCTGGGCATGCTGCAAACCTACATGCCTCATGCCCAGAACGATGGCGTTACGCGCTGTCCCTCGAACGCGAGTACGGCCCGCAGCTACGGCTACGATCTGCGGACTATGGATATTAAGTCCCTCGGCGTGTTCAAGACGCCCTCACAGAAGATGGCCTTTACCGACCACGACTCGCACGCTGGCGGCTATCTGCGCTACAACACCTGCGGTAGCACCTGCCCCAACGCCGGCAACCTGGACTCGCACGTGGCCGGACACAACGGGGGCGACGTCCGCCATAACGGCGGCACGAACGTCGCGTTTGTGGACGGGCATACCGAAGCCATGAAACTGGAGCAGGTCATTGTGTGGATTCCGAGCACGAGCTCGGCGCAGTACTTGCTCTGGAATCTGTGAGGCGCACGGCGGATTCGGGTTGGATGGTGCCGCCCCGCGCCCCGTCGACGGGAGATTGGCCGAGGGAGCGTTTGCCTGTGGTGGCCGCGGGCCCAAGCGCTTGAGCTTGGCATCCCGGCGCCAGCCGTGGACTGCCGGGGTGGGTTCAACCTGACGGCATGGCAAGGCTTCGGTGGCGGGCTATGGTACCACCGTGCAGACAGCACCCATCATCCCACGGCGAGGGCTGCTGCTAACCTGCACGCCTGCTTCGCGGCCCCATGGCTGTCATCGTGGTGCTCACGTTGGTGGTCGCGTGGCTGAAATGCTATGTCGGCCGCACGGCTCGACAGGCGCAGCCACAGGGTAAGAGTAGCACCAAGGCCTGAGATGAGTTACTCCCCTCGGAGCCGCTCCTCATAACGTTGAGGCAGAATCGCATGCAAGTCCAGATGCTGAAGAGCAAGTTGCACCGGGCGACGCTGACCGGCTGCGTGCTTGAGTACGAGGGCAGTCTCGCCATTGACCTGGACCTGCTGGACGCGGTCGGCATGCTCCCCTACGAGAAAATCCTGGTGGTCAACCAGACCAACGGGGAACGCCTTGAGACCTACGCCATCCCAGGCCCTCGCGGCGGCCGCGAGTTCTGCCTCAATGGCGCCGCGGCCCGCTGCGGCTACCCCGGCGATAGGCTGACCGTGATGAGTTTCGCGGCCATGACTCCCGAAGAAGCCGCGACCTTTCGCCCAAAGATCGCTGTTCTCGGCCCGGACAACCACATCGCCGAACTCAAGACCTGAGGCGCCGACGGACACCACCGAGGGCGGCGTCGGCCGTCACCGGCGCGCCGACGCGGGAGGTCCGCGACGGCGGTAGGCCGAGGTCCTGGCTCCCGCGCTCTAGAGATACACGATCGCTTTCTGTTCCAGCGAGTCGATGGCTGCTTGGAGCACCTTCTGCGCCGCCAGGCCGTCGGCGCCTGACCCATTGATGGCCTCCGGCGCCACTCCATCGGCCACCTGCTTAGCGAAGGTCTGGATGCGGTCGCGGAAGGTATCGCCGAAATCGCGACAGCGTTCGGCGCCGAAGATCGGGTTGCTGAAAACCTGCTTGGTGAGGCCGTCGGCAGGGTAAAGCGTGAGTTCGCGCCACATGTCCTCCAGCACGAAACGGCCCTTGATGCCCGCCACCTCGCAACGCTCCATCGGATGGCCGCGGGCCATGTCGTAGCTCGCGGTCAGGTGTCCCAGCGCGCCGCTGCGGAACCTCAGGTTCAACTGCATGTTGGACCAGATCGTGCGGCCCGGCCCCTTCTTGCAGAAACACTGCACCGCCTCAACCTCTCCGGCGAAGTGGCGCATGACGTCCACCGAGTGCGGGTTCAGGGCCTTAATCATGTAATACGGCGAACTCTCGTTGGGGTTGCAGATCCACATGCACATGTTCACGAAGAGCTGCTCACCGATAAGCCCGTCGTCCACCCACTTCTTGGCGAGGCGCGCCGCCGGGGTGAAACGATGGTTGAAGTCGATGCCGAAACAGCGCTGCAGTCGCCGGGCGCAGTCCACCATCTTTTCGGCCTCGGGGATGGTGTTGCAGATGGGCTTCTCGCAGAGTACGTGACAGCCTGCTTCCAGCGCCTGAATCGTGGGCTGGTAGTGGTCACTGCCGTACTCGTAGCCACCCGTCGCCACGCTGCACAGCTCGGGCGCCAACGCCTTCAGCATGGACGGCGTGTCGTAGAACGCGGGGACCCCCAAGCGCTGCGCCGCGGCGTCAGCCCGGTCCTTGCGGAGATCGCAGATGCCCACCAGTTGAACCAGCGAATAGCCCTTGTAGATATCCGCATGCAGGTTGCCAATGTGCCCGCAACCGATCACAGCTACTCTCAGTGCCATCGTGACTCTCACTCCTCAGTCGCCGCAGGCGGTCTGGGCTCACCTGGGCCCAGGCGCCACGGGTACGAAGGAACTGTAGATGGGAAGCGGGCGGGTGCAACCCGAATTCAGCCCAGGTCCGGCACCGGGCGCAGGTCAGTTCCGTAGGGGTTCGCTTGTGCGAGAACCGCAGAGGGTCGAGGGCCTGCCCGCCGTGGTGGGTCGAGAGACGAGGGGGGGACGCAGTCTCGGTATCGGTATCGTCTTCCGTGCCGCGGGATGCCACGTAACCGCTACAAGGC
>CAIZKT010000467.1:0-3622 GCA_903933565.1 uncultured Victivallales bacterium
ACCGCGAACCCGCCCGGAACGGGCTGGGCATCGCGGGCTCCAGGGAGGCACGCGGGGCCAGGGCAGACGCCTGCCAGATCTGGCGGGGGTTCTTTCTTGGAACAGCCCTGCTCCAGCGAGGTCGGCCAAGCCGCCGCGGTCCCAGGCAGTATAGTGTGCGGCGGGTCCCGGCGCCGACTGGCTGGCGACCGTTCGCCACGACCGCACGCAGGCGCGGCGTCAGGTCCAAGGCGGCTCTGGGTCGAGGAGGAACTACCGTGACCGGCAACGTCGAGCAGCTCCCCAACGGCGTCGTGGTACACCAGGCGACGGACGAGGCGGCGCCCAAGTGCAATATCTACTGCGAGTTTCCCTGGTGCCCAGCGGATTCGCACGGCTTCGTCTACACCCGCTACCGACCTGAACTGACGCCCAACCCCTGGGAGTATGTCTTCTGCGACCTCGGCACCTGGGCCAAGCGCGTCCTCGGCGCGGGCTCTGCCTGCAGCATGGCCGACGGCCGGTTCTACTACCGGCGCGAAAACGGCGCCGAACGGCGCGAGGTCGTGCGGGTCGATCTGCTGAACGGGCGACAGGATGTACTCGACGTCCCGCCCCGCGCCCTGGCGCGCGGCGGTCTCTGCATCTCCCGCGATGAGCGTTACCTGGCCTACTCCTACGCCCAATCCTACCGCCCCCAACGCTTCGCCATCGAATTGGCGGACCTTCACACGGGGGTCTGCACCGTTCTGCACGAAGACCCGTGGACCTGTAACACGCACCTGCAGTTCGAACGCGGGCTGGGCCGGCAACTGCTGGTTCAGCACAACCGCGGCTGCGTCTTCTCGCCGGAAGGCAAGTGCGAAGTACTGTGCGGCAAGGAAGGCTGTACGCTCTTCCTGCTCAGTGTTCCCGACGGACGCTTGACGCCCCTGCAGGTAGGCCCGCCATACACCGCGAGTTGTTCCGGCCATGAGACCTGGCTGGGCCCGACCGGGGAGGTGCTGCTGACGCTGAACCTCCAAGAGGACTACGATTACGGCAAGGGGCCCATCTGCACGGTTCGCGTCGGCGAGCCCGCCCGGCCCATCTGCGCTCCGCGCGAGATGAACCATATCGGCGCCCCCGACTCGGGCAGCGTTTTCTGCGCCGATACCTACAGCCCCGACGAGATCATCCTGGGCTCGCCGAGCACCGGCAAGGCGGTCGCCGTCTGCCCGGCGCGCACGTCCTACCGACGGGGTACGCCCGACACCCACCCGCATGCCTACCTCACCCCGGACCTGAAGTGGGTGGTGTTCAACTCCGACCGCACCGGCACGCTGCAGATCTACGCGGCGGAGATCCCGCCGGAGCTGATCGCCGGGCTGCGCTAGTCCTATGGGGTGATGGTCACGTTCGTGGCTTGCGGAAGTGGTATATGGAAGCGGCTGGCAAGGTAAGTTCCATTGCCCAGCAGGTACCAGCACTTGCTGTCTACCGTCCGCGGATCGGCGTAGTCCTGATCAAACGCGATCCTGTCCCAGTAGTCGTCCCAGTAGGTCTCGAACCAGAGATTCAGGCCCGGCATCACGACCGCGTCGATCACCGTCCGGGCGTTGGTTTGAATCTTGATGGCCGTGGCGCCGACGGGTACGGTCAGCGTCCGAACCCCAGAGAGGTTGGCGCCAAGCGACACCCACCTGGCCCCCTTGTAGTCTTCCCAGCCATTGATGACGCTCTTGGTGTAGTACACCGAGTAGCGCGAGTCCGGCGCCGTCGCGGACACCATAAAGCTGGACAGGAACTCGAGGTCGAAGTAGGCCTGGTTCAGCGTGCGGTTGGGCCGATCCGGCCCGATATTGAACCGGTAGACTTTGCCGTTCGCCAGTACCCCCGCCGGGATGGTGCCCCCGATGGTCCCCGCTACGGCCTGCGTTAGCGGCGCCCCGAACACCTCATTATCCGCGTTGATATCCTGCACCCACAGGCCGTAGCCCGTATTGCCGGATAGCGCCCCCGTGTAGGAGAAGCCCACCACCGGAAGGACGCCAGGCCTGACGACACTCCCGGGCAGCGGCGTGGCTCCCGTTGCCTCGGGCGGATTCGGCAGCGGCGACAGCGGCACGGTGATCTCGCTGTTGCGCCCGGCCAGGATCACCTCGCCACCAACAGTCAGGTCGAAGTCAAACAGGTCCCACAGGCCAGCAAACCACACGGAGAACGGAAGGTTACTCGGCAGTCCTTGCGGCTGGCTGAGAAGAATGTCCGGGTTCGCGCCGACCGACATGAGCACCGCCTCAGTCGCGGGGTCAACGCCGACCTGTTTCGGCACCAACACCAGGCCCATCACATGCACCCGCGTTTCTCCACCCCGATTCAGATCTATCTCGCCACCCACCTGGACCTGGTGCAGCGGCCAGGTCCACGCGGACGTGTCCACGCCCTCGTCCCGCTGGGCGGTTCCGGTGGCCTTGCCACCGGTAAAGGTGACCGTGGCGGAAAACGTGGCCGCGTGCTTGCCCGCCTCGGCTTTGCCGAAGGTGAGACTCCACGTGTCGGTTTCCAGCACTTCACTCTGCGACACGAGCGCTCCGCTCTCATCGTCCCAACTCGCACTACCATCGAACCAGTACACCTTGCCGGTCATCTTGCCGCCGACGCCAAGCATGAACTCGCCAATCCCTTCCGCATCCTCCAGGTAGAAATACCGACCCCCCTCTTTGGCGATGAAGATGCGCACGCTGCCGTGCTGGTTCGTGCCGATGCTGTACGTCAAATCCCAGGCGCCGACCGGCGACGGGTAGATGTCATACGTCTTCTCCGCGGACTTGGGCATCTCGGCGGACGTCACCTTCACCTTGCCCGAGGTGGCGCCAACGGGGACGGTACAGACAATCGTGCTGTCGCTCCACGATGAAACGTCAGCCCGCACGCCGTTGAAGGTGACCGTGCCCGAGGTCCGGCCGCCCGGGCCAAAACCGCTGCCCTTGAGGGTGACGACTTCGCCGATGAACTGGCTGCTGGCAGGCGTGAGACTCGCGATCGTCGGCGTCAACATGGTGACGCCAACCGAGGCAGCTAAACTGCTCCCGGCGTCGTTCATGGTGGTGACCTGAAGGGTCCTCTTGCCCTTGACCTCCACGACGGCGCTGAGGTCCACGGGAACGATCGTATACACGCCCTTGGCGTCCGGCAGGGGCAGCGCGGCCGCCGGCACGAGGTCCACCCAAACCACGCTCCCCGGCCTCTGGGCCTGAATCTTGTACTGCAACGCCTTGGTCGCGGTGAAGGTGAGAGTGTTCTGCGTGTAGGTCCCGGAGGTGTTGCTGCCGTTCACCTTAGCGCCGGCGATCGTGGGCTTGACCAGGGTGACGCCAACCGTGGCAACTACACTGCTCCCGGCCTCGTTCATCGTGGTGACCTGAAGGGTCCTCTTGCCCTTGACCTCCACGACGGTGCTGAGGTCCACGGGAACGATCGTATACACGCCCTTGGCGTCCGGCAGCGGCAGCGGGGTAGCCGGGACGAGGTCCACCCAAACCACGCTCCCCGCCCTCTGGGCCTGAATCTTGTACTGCAACGCCTTGGTCGCGGTGAAGGTGAGAGTGTTCTGCGTGTAGCTCCCGGTGGTGTTGCTGCCGTTCACCATGGCGCCGGCGAT
>CAIZKT010000468.1:0-10130 GCA_903933565.1 uncultured Victivallales bacterium
GGCGGATGCCCGCCCGGAACGGCGACTGGAACAGCCGCGGGTCCGTGGCCGTGACGCAATTCCAGCGCAGCGTGTGCAGATAGGCGCTGAAGAAGCGGGGGTGGTCAAAACCGCGTGTGCCTATACTCTTCCAGACCTCGCGGTCGAGGATCTCGGGGGCGAGTTCCAGTTCCCAGATCACTTCGAGAGCCTGGCCCTGGGCATCGTCATCGAGGCAAGCCAGACGGACGAAAGTGCCGGCGCCGCCGAGGCCCGCTTCGACGGCTTCCACCAGGTACGTCCGCGTCCGCACCCGCACCACCTGCCCCGGCGCCGGCAGCGCCGGAACGCCGGTCATAGGCACGACCTCGGTCAGCAGCGCCTGCGTGGCCGCAAGATTGCCTGGCATTCCACTGGAACCGGCTGCCATAGGGGAGCGCCCTCGCACGTCTCTCCCGTGCCTGAAACTCGTCTATAGTAGCACGGGTTCAGCGGATTGCATGCAGGCGCGCGGTGGCGGGACGAACGGCGTCGAAGATGACCGCCGAGGAATACCGGCCTCCGTACTGCGTGCGACGGATCACCACACTGTATCCCCGCCGTTCGAGTTCCTTGATCAGCGTATCGGCGATCCGCAGGGCCCGGGGCAGGAGGCCGTCGGAAACGCTAATGCTGAGCCGGTCGCTCCAGGTGCCGGAACTCCACCGGCTCTGCCGTCTCTCTTCTCCCTCGCGAATGGCCTCCTGCGTCTGCACGATCAGCGGATGCGGGCGGGTGAGCCGGTCGGGAACCTGGACGGCGGCTTCTTCCTCTCGCTCTCTTTGGACAGCTTGCATGGCCCGCTACCGGACCTGCTCGTCGTGCATCTGCGTCCCAGCACGATACGGGCGGATCTCTATGCTGGGATTCCGCTCAGGACTTGGAAGGCGGGACTGTTTCACTGCCTTGCCGTGCTGCTTCCTGGCCCAGTACCCACGCGGGGGGAGGGGAATGTCGTGCTTCCGGCAAAGCTTGGCCAGGCCCACGTCGGACAGACCATACTTCGGGCCAAGTCTGAGCATGGGTACCGACCAGACCTCCGCATAGAGTTCTCCCCGACTCAGGGCAACCGGCTCACCGACAGCCCCCACGGCACTCGCTTTTCGCAGCCTGCGAGGACCGGCGGTCCCACCATCGTTCCCGGCGGCGACGGGTCTCGGACCATCAGGCGTGGTTTCCATGGGGCCCTTGTCGTTTGGCGTGGCTGCGCGGTGCTCTTTCACCGCGCAATGTGGGCCAGGCTTGTAGCGGTCCTGATCAAACCCGCAGGAAGCGCCGCTCAACCTTCACGTCTTGACCCTCAATCTCAACGATCGACAACGTGAGGGCTTGTTGCGCCTTCTGCCCCGGTTGGTGGCAGACCGTCCGCCCGATTCTCGCGGTGTGTGTGCCCGAGACGTCGGGCGACTCGTGGATATGCCCATGCAGCGTCAGCAGCGGCTGACACCGCCGGATCCAGCCGTGGAGCGCCTGCGATCCGACGTCCTTGCCGCTCAGGATTCCCCCCAGCGTGGCAAGCCCAACCCCAGCCGGCGGGGCATGGACCACCACGATGGCACGTGACATGTCCGGTGCCTCCTCAGCGATGCTATCGAGAATCTCCGTCATGGTTGGTCTCGCGGCGAAGAACGCTTCGATGTCAGGTATGCGTTCGAAGCCGGCCGGACCTGAGACGACTGGGTCGGAGAATTGCAGCGGCCTCTCGAAGTCCTTCGTGTCGAGAACCGACCAGTCCTTGAGTCCGAAGGGATGGTCGGGGACCCAGTTCACCCCGCGGAGCCAGAGCCCGTCCTGGGCATGGTGCCAGCGGTCCGTCAGATCGAGAGTACCCTGACTGTTGTGCAGCACGTCGCGCCAGTACTTGAGCCGCGAGGCGAGGTCGTCGTTGCCGAACATGCCGTAGTACGAGACCCCATGCTCATGGCACCGCCGGAAAAAGTCGCGCAGGTATGACGTGATGAAACACCTCTGTTCCTCCAGGATGCCCGAGCCCTTCGGCAGCATGTCGCCGCCGTTGACGATGGCCGTGCAGCCCTCCTTGCCGGCGCATTCGAGCGTCGCCTCGTAGCCCTGCTGCCAGCCATGGAGGTCGGTGACGTAGATGAAGCGCATGGTCAGTTCACTCCCTCGGCATGTCGCCGCGGTTACGGTTGGCCCCGAGCTGCCCCATCGGCCAAACCTGTCCGCGCCGAGCCGTGACCCGCCGCCCGGCGCCCCCCCTCGGAGGACGGGTGCATCTCAGAGGCATGCGGCCAGCTCATACGGTGCCAGCGCGTACCAGTGCGCGTGCTCCCGGACCGCCTTGGCCACTTCCGGCTCATGCCAGGGATCGAGGAAGTCGATGATCTGGTCCTCGGCGGGGAAGCAGGCGTGGCAGTACTTGGGCGTCACGTTCTTCGGCACCAACCCCACGAAGTCGATGCCCTTGAGCATGCGCAGGATCGCGTCGCCCTCGGCCAGGGTGAAGGGCACGCGGTGCTCGTGCAGGGCGATGGCCATGCGCGCGGTCTCCACGACCCGCGTATGGCTGCTGCCGGCAAGATAGAGCCGCCAGCGGGGCCCATCGGCGACCACCTGTAGCGCGATGTGGGTCGAGTTGCCGCCCCGGCAGATCTCCCACGGGTGGGCGCCGCTACGAGTGCCCCCCTCGTACCAGGCCCGGAAGGCGGCACTGTCGTCGCCCGGAATGCTGAGCAGTCCCGCCTCCCTCCCGTCGGCCATGCGCCGGTACTTGTCCCGCGGGGACAGGGGGCCCGCCGCGTCCACGAAGCAGCCGTTGGCGTCGTAGCAGACCGTGCAGTACCCGAGGAAGTCGTCGGCGGTCATCGCCTCGATCGTCGCGGCGGCACCCGACCCATGCAAGGCTGCCTCGAATCTGGAGAGCCCTGCGGTCCCCAGCGTTTCGTCGAGCCGCTCGGCCCCCGTGACCTGCTCCCAGAGGACGCGGCGCTTGATCCTGCCGTAGCGGTGCTCGAGAGGCAGATCCTGCTCGATGCAGTCGTTGTACCTCGCCAGGTCTCTGAGCAGCGTCTGTACCTCGGACTCGAGCTGGTCCAGCAACCACACCAGGAAGCCCTCCATGCCGGGGTCGCGGACATCAGCCGCCTCCACTGACCGCGCTCCCAGGTCTACCTCGAAGCGGCAGCCGATGTCTACGGCAAAGAACACCCGTTCCTGGAAGCAGACAACGTTGATCTGGTGCCATTTCACCGGGTCGGGGTAGTACTCGCGCCACAGCGCCTCGAATTCGGCCGGGGACGTGACCTCGCCCGCGTCGACGAAGTCCTGGTAGTCGCCGAAGGCCGAGATCGGCCCGCGCTCGGAGCGCACCCAGAACGACCAGGCCGGGTCGCCGTCGGGCTCCCGCGGCTTGACGCGGCGCACCTGCTCAAGCACCGCGGCA
The DNA here is from genome assembly GCA_903933565.1 of uncultured Victivallales bacterium. Lineage (GTDB taxonomy): Bacteria > Verrucomicrobiota > Lentisphaeria > Oligosphaerales > JAFGRS01 > CAILUI01. Next base: position 3,422 of record CAIZKT010000468.1, read on the forward strand.
ACCCGGTCGGCGAGGTCGAGACGCTGGACCTTCCCCGATGGCGACCTGCCAATGTGCTCTGCGACGGCATCGACTTGTGGAGTGTAGAGCGGCATCTTCACGGCTCAAGAATGCATCTGGCAATCATCCGGCGGCGACATCCGCCCGAATGGACATCGTCTCGCGCACGCCTTCTGGTGGCGTTGGGGGCCCGATGCACTGCCCCGCTGCCGCCCCATGATGGCGGGGTTCGCAGCGCTCGACTACATCACACTGATCGGCTTCGGAAGCAGCCGGAGCCGGATCGTGCTGCGGGGGAATGTAGCGGGCGATCATTCCGCCTTCTACGCATGCTGCAGCGGCGGGCGGCCAACTGGCAACCGTTGCCAGTTGCCGCGCGAAGTGCCGATCAGGATGCGGCCGCCAATGCGTGCGATGCTCTGCAGGTAGGGGCACTCCCCACGGGTCCTGCGCTGAGACATGGGCCTCACGGTTGGACTGGCCCGTTCCGTAGTGCGGGAGAGCGGAGGTGGAGCGCCTACTGGTCAGGGCCGCCTTGGTCGTGTGGCGGGGGGTGATGCTGCTGCCTACGCCCCACACACCATGCAGCGATCCCCATCTGCCCACCGGTCTCCGGACTGGACCCGGCCGTCCGCACGGCCTTGGCGGCAGCTGCCTGCGTCTCACCCAGCGCGATCAGGAGGCACGTCGCCAGCGTGCCGGTTCGGCCGATACCGGCCGCACAGTGCACCAGGATCCGCTCGCCGGCCTCAAGTCGTCGGGCCAGGTCGACCGTGAGTTGCCAGAACGCCTCGCGGGAGCGCGGGGTCCCGTAGTCTTGGATGGGGAAGGAGATAACCGGGCAGGGCAGGTGGCCGCTCTGTAGCGCCTTCGCGTAATCGGGCGACTTCTCCCAGATCTCGTCTGGCCGAGCCAGGTTGACGATGGCCTGCACACCGTCGGCCCGGACTTGCCCCCAGGCCACCTCGAGCGACTCAAGACGTCCGGGCATGCTGTGCAGCAGAAGGCTGCCTCGAACGTGATCGGGCAGTTGGACGTGACGGAACACGCGTTGACCTCCTGGCTGATCCGGTGAGGTTGCCTCTGGGGTCTCTTCCCAGTCCTCCAGCACGCGGGTCACCGACAGGACGGCAGACGGACGCTTGGACATCCATCACCATAGTCCCGAACGTGTCTGCCGCATGTGTCTCGCCAGCCCGTGCCTCCGAGCGGTTGTAGGGGCGACCCTACTGCGGCAGGTGTTCGCTGCACCTGGCAGGGGCAGGGGGCCAGTGCGCATGCGCGGCAATGAGATTCCGTTTTTTCCTGGGAAATTTTCGCAGCGTGTTCCCCCACTGGAGACATACACCGGGACCGGCCTTTTCGCGACGGCCCATAGCCCCCCACCCGCCCCACCCCCTCGGCCGAGACCACCGCCACCCGCCACCGCCGACCTGGCGCCGGCCGCGGGACTCGGGCTCGGCGGTTCGCCCGAATCCCGGCCCCGGCCGGCCAGGGCCGAGGTCCGCGGGCCTGCGGAGACGGTTCCTGATGTCCCGGGGCGCAGGAGAGCCGGGTCGAATAACCCGGTCTGGGCGCGGTCATGGCACCCCGCGCCTACACCTGGCCCGCCCGGGCGCGGTACTGGCCCTCCGGCGGCGGGCAGGCTACCCCGCGCCTGCCCCGGGCGGAGGAAAGGCCGGGGTGGCGGTGGGGCCAAACGGCTACCGAACTGCTACCAAGGGCATCGGTTGTAGCCTTGGTTGGCATCGCGGCCGTGCCTGACTCCACCGGGTCGGCGGTTAGAGAAACCGCCGGATCCGGCACCCCGAACAGCCCCCAGGCGTGAAGCCGACCATGGCCGCGGCGAACTCAGGCAAGCAGCAGCCCGTGCGCAACGAAGGGTTCGAAATCGGCACGGTTGCTGGTGGCCAGGGCGGCCTGTGCGTCTATGGCGCAGGCCGCGATGAGGCAGTCTGCCAGGGAACGGGGTCTCCTGCCAGTAGCAGCAAAAAGCCGGCCGGCCAGGTTACCCGTGTCCCGAGTGATCGGCAGGACTCCATGGATCATCTCGTTAGCGAGGTCATGTTGGCGCACCGTCAGCGGGCCGCACTGGAATTCGGCCCAAGCCATGGCGCTGACATGAACCGACCGCCCCTCGCGCAGCCACGCCTCGACGTGCTCCACCACGTCCTCACGTCCGCCACTCGCGTAGTAGATGAGGTAGTTGGTGTCGAGGTGTATAGCGTCAGTGGGCATAGCACTTACCGGCGCGAGTCGTGAGCTTGCTGGATCCAGTCTTCGGGGTTCACGCGACCGTGCAGACTCTCACGCAGACGTCTGCCGGCTTCAATGCGTTCCTCGATGCCTGGAGCCGACTGTTCTCGCTGATCCGCCAGATGGACGCTCCGGCGGACGACTTCCGCCTGCGATACCTGCCAGATCGAGGCCAGGCGCTTGAGGCGACTTGTGGTCGTACCATCGAGAGCGAAGGTCGTTCGGTGTGTCATCGTTTTCATGCCATAAGTGATACCATCACTTTACCATGGTGTCAAGGCCGGCAGGGCTGTCTCCTTATTCCCCCAGCCAGTTCACCTCGGGCAGGGCCGCGGCCACCTTTGCTGCCGCCGCCCGGGCCTGCTCCAACTTCGAGTGGTTGTAGATGCCTCGGACCACCGCCTCCATCGACCAGTTCCCCTGCGCCACCAGGTCCCGCTCGGTGATCCGGCCGGAGCGCAGCAGGAGGGTCACGAAGCTGTGGCGAAGACTATGGAAGGTGACCAGCTTCACCGCCTTCTTGCGCCTTTCCGCCGCCGTGGGCGCCCGTTCCGTCGCCACGCCCGCGGCCTGGCAGATCTCCCGGAAGCCGGGGATCCCCGACCTCGACGCCGCCCTGGCCGCGGCCTGGGGCCAGACGTAGCCCTTGGCAGGCTCCGGCGGGCGCGCTGGCAGCAGCTTCACCCAGGGCGCATCCAGGGTGTGTACGGCCGACCTGTCGCCGCCCCAGCGCTTGGTCTTGTTGGGCTGCAGGATCAGCACACCCTCGTGGACCCGCAGTTCATCCCACTCAAGCTGCGCAATGTCGCCCTCCCGCAGCCCGGTGTAGAGCCCCATCTGGATCGCTGCCGGCCAAAAGCCCGGCTCCAGGCCCGGCACCGTCAACTCCATCGCCTTTCTGAAGATGCTGACGATCTGCGCCAGTTCCAGGATCTGGTACCTCTCCCCGCCACCCAGGTCCCGCGGCAGCAAGGCCCACGGATTCACCGTCAACCCGTATTCCGCCATGATGCCGCGCCAGGTGACCTTCAGTTGCGCCTGGACGTTGTTGCGCGTCCGCGGGCTCTTCCCGTCCTCCGCGCACCAGCGCCAGTACTCTGCCGCGATCCGCTCATCTACATCCCGCACCGCCGTTACGCCCGGGTGCATCTGGTCCATCCAGCGCACGAAGGCGGCCACCATGTTCCCTCGTGCCTGTATCTGCGCCGCGCTGCCGGTCTTCTCTGCCCGTGCCAGGTACGTCGCCCACAGGTCAGCCAGGCGGAGCTCCTCGCCGACCGGGGCCCCCACCTCGGCCAGGATCGTCCGCAGCGCATCGCGGGTCAGGGTCCGGGCCCGCGCCGCCTCGAACGTCTGCAGCATCTGCCGGGCGACAGACTCATCCCTCTGCTTCGTGGTGCGGAAGATCTTTTTCCAGCGGCCCTGTTCGTCCTTGCGCCAGTAGACCAGGTACCACATCTCGCCCCGCTTGAGCAACATCGCCATCTTCTGAACCCTCCCGGCTCGATCCCCTGCAACCTCTGCGCCATGCCCGGCCGGCACCAACGCTGACTACCATAGCCCCGCTTCCTCGCCTGTGGTATCAGTTTGGTAGCGTTATTGCCGGGAGGATCGCAGGTCTCAATGGCGCCGACCGCGCGGATCTCGGGGCGCCTCGCCTGCCTACGCAGCAACCGGATGCAATCCGGCCTGGCGAGGGTGAGTGATGCTCTGGCGTGCGAAAAACGCTCGCCCGCAAGAGCATAGAGACACACCAATCCAGGCGCCGTCGGCTTCCGGCTGCAGCGCAACCCCGCTCGGGGGCCGCTGGGCCAGAGCTGGGGAAAGGGCCAGCGTCTACGGGCGGCACCGCCTCGCAGCAGAGCCCTGACTTGGGGCCTCACTGGCAACGGTTGCCAGATCGGGTCACCCGGGAAGTGGCGTCGGCAACATATCCAGAGCCGCTACTCTGTGGCCCCTCACGACCAGCCGTGCTAACCTGCCTGGTGGAGGCTGCAAGGCGCTGGCCACCGGAAAGGCAGGTTACAATGGTAGACAGCATGGCGGAGCCGGGCTACACGCCGGCCGATGTCGAGAGGCTGGTCGTGCTCGTGAAAATCGCAGTCCATGGCGGGCTCTTCCGTCAGGGGGCTGCCAAGGCGATGGTGCGCGCGTTGCGCGTGGGCCTCTCCGTGGAGCCGAGGCAGATGCCGGATCGCCTGTTGCGGACGGACGAAGTGGCCGACCGCCTTGCGGTGTGCAAGAAGAGCGTGTTCCGCATGGCCGAAGCGGGCCGGTTGCCCCGGCTGTACCTAAGCCCGCGTAAGGCGAAATCCCTGCGTTTCCGCGAGTCCGATGTAGATGCCATAATTGCCGGAATCCAGGGGTCGACTGAGGACGCGTGAACCGGTGCCCGCGGCCGCGCGAACTCGGAATGGCTAACGTCGTGTGATGCGGCCTTGGCGGCCGCTCCCGGACGCAGGCCGCCGTCCCCTCACCCTTCACTGCGCATGCCGGGCGCCGGCACGATCCGACCGATGACATCGGCGAAGAACTCCGCGGACCATACCTCCAGCGCGCGTCGGTCGCGGACGAACGGCGCCACTTCCGCACGCGCCTGATCGATGTCGAGCCGAGCCACGGCTTCGAGCAGCAGGCGTCTGAGGCGATCCAGGTCGAGCCGCCCTGCCTCGGTCCAGTCTCCCGACTGTCGCATGCGCTGTTCCAGGTGCGCGATGTTGGCCTCGGGATGCCGGCCGGCGTACCAGACCAAGTCGTACCAGTCGCGCCCCTTGACCCGCCCGCCCCACTTGCGGCAGAGGACAGCATGCAGCTTGCCGGCGAACAGGTCGGGTAGCGCATACACCCGTACGGAGAAGGGTATGGGCTGCAGGAGGTAGCGGACCTCCGTCTCGAATCCCCCCGGCGGGTCGGTATCGACCTCGAGTTTGATCTTGAGCTGCGCCGCTGGGTGGATGCCGCGCAGCAGCGCCTCGCTCGCCTCGATGCGGATCATCTCACGCAGCGTGTTCGTCTTCAGAAACGCCGACTCGATGGCCGTGGCGCGGGTCTTCCCATGGCGGTCGAACTGTACCTCGAACCCGAAACTCCCGATCTCCCGTCGCAGCGCCTCGCCGTACTCCTCGAGCGAGAAGCCCGGCGTGGGCCGCAGGAGCGAGAAGTCGAGGTCCTCCGAGTACCGGTCCAGTCCGTGGAGCACGCGCAGGGCAGTGCCCCCGTAGAACGCCGCGTGCTCGAAGAACCGGGCCCGCCAGAGGCCCAGCAGCGCCAGTTCCTGGAGGATCTCGCGCAGGGCGTTCGCATAGTCCTCGCGCGTCCGGCAGGTGTAGCGTTCGAGCCAGGTGCGGATCGCGTCATTCATCCACCGGTCTCCCCGCTCCCCATCTGCCGCAGGAAGCGCTGCAGATTGCCGATCTTCGGCGAGTCGTAGGCCCGGCAGACCGCCGCCAGGCGCTCTGCATCGAGGGCCCGCAGCGACTCCGGCGCGATCCGCAGGTCGTCGAGCAGGTACGGCCCGAAGTCACCGACACGCGTGCCGGCAAAGCGCTTGTCCGTCCACACCTTGTCCGCCAGTGCCTTCTCGGACGACGCCAGCAGGAACGATGGCGTGCTATCAGCCACCAGTAGCGCGCCGACCGCATAGCGTGCCGGCGTCAGCATGCGGTAGCTGAAGACGCCGAACGGCGTGTCGAACACCCGCGAGCGGCCGGTCGTCACCGAGGTCATGGCTTCCACGCGTTCCGGGATCAGCCCGTGGTAGCTCAGCGCGCTGTCGAGGCTGACGTACGAGGGACCATAGATGAGATTCGCAAGGTGTTCCCGCACCACCGGCTGACGCCTGAATGGTACCGCGAAGGCGTAGAGCCCTTTGCGGATGCGCACGACGTCACCAGCCGCCAGCAGCCGCTGGATGCGGTCGCGGGGCTTGCAATAGCCCCGCAGGCAGTCCAGCAGGGCCTGGTAGTCGAAGATCTCCTGCGACACCCTGTCCCTGATCTGCGCAATCCCGCTCGTGGTTTCGATTAGGTGCATGGTATGTCCATGTATACTGGACATACTATGCTCTAAATCGCGTTCCATATCAAGCCGTAATACCTTCGGCGAGCGTGTCGCCAGAGGGGGGCAGGGCAGGACCCACGGTGTGGCGACGGCACGAGCGGGACCAGGAGGGGACGCCCCCCGCGGCTCACTTCTGGCCCTTTGGCAGGCTGGCCAGGTACTGCCGGCCGGCCGCGGTGAGGCGGTACTTCTGCAAGCGGCTGTTGGGCTTGTCGGGGATGGTCATCTCGACCATCCCGCTGTCCATGGCGGGTTGCAGGTACTCGGTCGCGGCATGCATCCGGTCCTTCAGCCCGAGGCGCTGCATGATCTCAAATCGGGTCATCTCCCCTTCGACGACTGCCAGCAGCCTGCCGACTTGCGGGGTGACTTGCGGGGTGACTTGCGGGGTGAC
>CAIZKT010000469.1:0-2531 GCA_903933565.1 uncultured Victivallales bacterium
CCGGCGGCCTGAAGGGCCAGCGCTATATCAGCCCAGGGCAAGGGTGTACCCGCCCGTCGCCCTGGGTTACTGGCAACAAAACGATATTGCAGGCCTGAAGGGCCGACCACATCCCATGCCAGCCTTCGACCAACTCCATCCTGCTCTTCAGCACCATATCGTCAACAGCCTGGGCTGGCGCGAATTGCGGCCCTTCCAGGAGCAGGCGATTCCGGTCGTGTTGCGGGGCAGCCACGCGCTGGTGATCGCCCCCACCGCCGGCGGCAAGACGGAGGCCGCCATCCTGCCGCTGTTGTCCCGCATGCTCTCGGAGGACTGGCGGGGCCTCGCGGTCCTCTACATCTGCCCCATCAAGGCACTCCTCAATAACCTGGAACCCCGCCTGGGCCGCTACTGCGAACTGCTCGGCCGGCGCTGCGGCCTGTGGCATGGCGATATCAGCGCTGGTGCCCGGCGCCGCCTTCGGAACGACCCGCCGGATGTGCTGCTGATCACCCCAGAGTCCCTGGAGGTACTGCTGGTCTCCACCCGCGTGGACCACGCCACCCTCTTCGCCAACCTGCGGGCGGTGGTGGTGGACGAGATCCACGGGTTTGCCGGGGATGATCGCGGCTGGCACCTGCTGGCGGTCCTGGAGCGCCTGGGGCGGCTCGCGGGCCGGGAGTTGCAGCGAATCGGCCTGTCCGCCACCGTCGGTAACCCGCCGGACTTGCTCAACTGGCTCGCCGGGCACTGCGGTGGGGAGAGGGCGCTGCTGGTGCCGGCGGAAGCCGCGAGCCGGAGAGCCGACGTCCAGCTGGACCACGTCGGAAGCCTCGACAACGCAGCCATCGTCATCTCGCGGCTCCACCGGGGCGAGAAGAGGCTGGTGTTTTGCGATAGCCGGGCACGGGTGGAGGCGCTGGCCGCCCGCCTGCGGGAGCTGGGGGTGCGCACCTTCGTATCCCACAGTTCCCTGAGCCTGGATGAGCGGCGCCGGGCCGAGGAGGCCTTCGGCAGTGGCGCCGACTGCGTCATCGTCGCCACCAGCACCCTGGAGCTGGGCATCGACGTGGGCGACCTCGACCGGGTCATCCAGATCGACGCGCCCGCTACCGTATCTTCATTCCTGCAGCGCCTGGGGCGCACCGGCAGGCGCGCCGGGGCCGCGCGGAACTGCCTGTTCCTGGCGACCGACGACGACGCGCTGATCCGGGCCGCGGGGCTGCTGGAGCTGTGGTCGCGGGGCTACGTCGAGCCGATCACCCCGCCGGCCTACCCGGCACACATCCTGGCCCAGCAGATCATGGCGCTGGCGCTGCAGGAGAAAGGCATCGGGGTGGAGACCTGGCGCGATTGGCTGGGCCGCATGCCGGGCTTCGCCACCATTCCAGCCGCCGACCAGCGCGCCATCGTTCGCCACATGCTCGACGCGCAGATCCTCAGCCAAGACCAAGGCCTGATGGGATTCGGCCAGGCGGGCGAGAAGACCTTCGGCTACCGGAACTTCATGGAGCTGTGCTCGGTCTTCACCAGCCCGCCGCTGTTCGCCGTCATGTACGGCGGCGACCAGGTGGGCTCCGTCCATGAAAGCTCCTTCTTCCGGGCCAAGCCCGAGGAGCCCTGCGTCCTTCTTCTCGGGGGTAGAAGCTGGAAGGTGGTTCAGCTCGATTGGGTCCGCAAGGTGGCCCAGGTGGTCCCCGCCGAGGCACCGGGCCGGTCGCGCTGGCTGGGCGCCGGGCCGCGGTTGTCCTACGAACTATGCCAGGCCATCCAGCACGTCCTCGCCGCACGGCAGCCGAGCCCGCTCTGGTCGCGCCGCGCCCGGGAGCAGATGGACGTGCTCTACGGGGAGTACTCCTGGGTCCGCCCGGAGTCGACGTTCCTCGTCCAGTCCGACCAGGAGACCCGCTGGTGGACCTTCGCCGGCCAACTGGCAAACCAGACCCTCGCCAGCGCCATCACGAATCTGCTGGGCCTGCCGGCGCGTGGCGACAACCTCTTCGTCCGCCTTGACGCCTCCCCCCCGCCCGACGCCCTGACGCGCCTGCGGGCCGCGGCGGCTGATCCCCAGCTCTTCCGCCCCCCCGCCGACCTGACCGAGGCCGCCCGGCGCGATCTCAAGTACTCCACCTGCCTCCCCCCGGCCATCCAGGAGGCCATCTACGCCGGCCGCTTCCTGGCCGTGGCCACCGCCCGCCAGGTCCTGGCCAGGGAGATCGTGCGGATCTGCGGCGAGGGGTGAGCCTGCCCTGGGGCTGCCCGCCGGCGCCCCGGCCCCGCCCGGATCACGCCGCGGCGGACCTCAGTCCCATACCGCGCCGGCCGCGAGCCGCGGCCGCTCCACTCCCATGGAGAGGCGCCTGGACTCAGTCCCATACCGCGCCGGCCGCCAGGCCAAGCTTTGGACTGCGGTGGCTTGACACCGCTTTGCCCGGGACCCGGCGCCAGGGGGAAAAGCTGCGTCAAGCCGCAGACACTCCAAAGAGTCCCGTGTCCCCCGGGACTCAGTCCCATACCGCGCCGGCCGCGAGCCGCGGCCGCTCCACTCC
>CAIZKT010000470.1:0-5321 GCA_903933565.1 uncultured Victivallales bacterium
CCATCCCACTTCAGGTCCTTCAGGTTCTTCGTGGTGAAATCGATCTTCGCTGCTGTCCGGTTCGGCCGTGGGATAGCATTGCGTCCAATTCATTGGCCGTAGAAAATGCTTGCCGCGGCGGACGAAGGGCGGAATGGGAAGCGCCTTGTGTCATACGAGGTTGCTGCAAGTCTCATACAAGGTTGTTCCGTGCCGTTTTGTTCCGTGCCGTATATTTCGTGCCGTTCCCGCAGAAGTTACTTTCGAGTAGTCGATTACAGCTCAAACTACGGCATATATGTAAGTATTCGGTGGAGGCGTCTTGGCGCCAGGGGGCGGGGTCGGGGCTCCGACGCGGAGTCAACGCGTGAGTTGCTCCCTGCAGTCAGGGCCAAGCGGGTAGACGAACACGGTCTTGACGGGAACCGCGCGGCGGTGGTGGACATCGAGTTTGCCGCGGCCCTGGGTGTCGCCGAGGCACAGCCAGGGCCGCGGCCCTGTAGCAGGTGCCGGTGTAGCGGGCGTTGTTGACGAGCAGGTGGAGCTTCTGCTGGCGCTGCTGTGGGGTCCAGCCGATCCAGGCATCGCGGGGTGCGGTCTTCCAGGTCGGCGGCGCTGAACGCCCTACCGCAGAACCCCGTGGGGTTCATGACGTATCCCTCCCCGTCGGCCGGCGGACGAGACGGTCCCTGCGTGCTGCGGGTAGGTCCCAGGGCAGGAACTCCCCGACGACGCGCTCAGCCTGCCCCCCGGCGGCGGCGACGGCCGTGAGGTACTCGCCGAGGAAGAGCCGGGGGGAGACCCCGTTGAGCCTGAGTGTCGCGAAGATCGAGAGCATCGTGGCAGTCAGTTCGCCGAATCTCTCGCTATGTACACCGAAGCAGTTCTTGCGGAAGTTGGCAAGGGGGCGGAAGTGCCGTTCGGCCTGGTTGGTGTCCAGCGGGATATCCGGATCGGTCAGGAACAGCGTCAGACCATGCCAGGGGTGCCTGAGGCTCTCCAAGGCCTGGCGCCGACTGTCGTTGATCCACCAGGTCGTGGATGCCAGTTCCCGGTCGCATTCGGCTCGGATCTCATCGAGTATCCCGGCCGCTTCCCGCGGGGCCGCCGCGAACGCCTCCGGCTGCTCCCGTGCCGCGACCCGTCTGCGGTTGCTGCGGTACAGCCGCCGGATCCGGTCCAGCCAGCGCAGTGCCCAGGCCAGGCGGTTGCGTTCGCCGCGGCCGATGCGCACGAAATCGCGCCGCACGTGGGCCCAGCAGAAGGCGATGAACTGGGGCAGCATCTGGTAGACCTTGTAGCGCTCGGCGCAGACGACGCTGTCCTCGGGGGTATCCTGCAGGTACTCCGACGGCGCGTCGAACGAGCGCGATGGGTCCAGAAAGAACACGCAGGTCTGCACCATGCATGACTGCCACATCCACCACACGCGGGTGGCGCGACCCTCCTGCTCCACGAAGACCTTCAGCGTGCTCTCGTCCATCAGGCGCAGGCCTCGGCTCTTGTCGGACTCCACGATCCTCTCGTACAGTGGCCCCAGCAGCCCGCCGACCCGCAAGAGACCTCCGCACAGAGTACCCGGGGCCACGTCGCGCAGCCCGTGACCGTCGAGCAGCCGGACCAGCCGTTCCACGGGAAACGGGTACTCGTACTTGAACAGCAGCACCTCGATCCAGAATGCGTCGGAGTACTTGCTCTGTGGCAGTGCCCTGGTCGGCAGCGGGGCGCACAGCAGCCGCGGCACTCCCCCGCACCGGCACGTCAGCCGGTACTGCGGCCGGCGGCGACGCCGGCAGACGACATGCACCTCGTAGTGCACTTCCTCCGAAACGCTCTCCAGCCCGGTCGGCTCCAGCGCCAGTCCGCAGACCGGACAGCAGGCCGCTGCCGCGGGCAGTGCCAGCACCTCCTCCGCGCAGGGCAACTCCGTGTGGCGCCGCCGCCCGTGTCCCCTGCGGCCCCGCGGCTGGCCGCGCGGCCTCTTGGGCTTGCGCCTACTGCGGCTCAAGTCGCCTGAGGGCACGTTGGTACAGAGAACGGTAACGGCCGCACTCGGCACGCAGTTGAATGATGTCACCGCTGTGGACCTGCTCCATGCACGCAATATGGAGCCAAACCCGGGGTGTGTTCGGCCATGCGAAGCGGGAAATGATCGGGACAGGCCGGCGCTCATGCAACTGGCCGAGACGCCTCCACCGAATACTTACATAAACTCCGTACACTAATGACGTAAACTAGTTGCCATTAATTCGTTATGTGCGCACGGCACCGCACCAAACGTGTGTGAACTTTTTCCATCATGTCAGCGCCGTAGGCGCTAATATGGCGTCACTTCGCTCGTTGGATCAGGCTGGCTTCGGATTCGGCTCGCCAGGGCGCGCAGAATCGGGTCGAGAACGGCATCGAGATGGGCCCCGACATCCTCAGCCAGGAAGCGCAGCACGAGGTAGCCGTTCTCCTGGAGCAGCAGGTCTTTGCAACGGTCGCGGCGATAGGCGTCGGGGTCATTGAGATGCTGGGCCCCATCGATCTCGATAGCGAGGCGCGCCTCGGCGTCCAGCAGGTCGACTTCCAGATGACCGCGGCCAGCGAAGGGGATCGGCAAGTCGGCATTGAGGCGGAACCTGCCCGTGGTTTCCGGCAGGGTCTCCAGGCGGCGGTAGAGGAAGGCCTCGGTGGCGCTGCGCGCCCGGGCGGCGCCTTCGGCCTCAGGAAGCAGCGTGCGTGAGGCCTGTGCGAAGAGAGTCGCCAGCGGCGTGTCGACGCCGTCGCGCAGCAGTCGGCGCACCGTGGCGGCGTAGTCGCTTTTCCATTGCGGTTCGGCGGGAAGCGGCACATCGGCAGGCCAACCGGGCACGGCACTGGCCGGCAGGCGGAGGGTGTAGCCGATGGCGGCGTAGCCCCGGCAGCGCCGGTCGAACATCCTGGCCAGCATGGGCTCGTTGAGGTCGGCATAGTCGTAGACCCGGACCTCGCGCTTGCGATCGTGCAGCCGGTGCAGTCGGCCGGCGTACTGGGCGATGGTGCCGCGCCAGGATACAGGCAAGGTCAGAAACAGCGTGTCCAGCCGCGCGTCATCGAACCCCTCGCCGATGAACCTGCCGGTCGCCAGAAGCACGCGCCCCTCGCCCTCGGGAATCGCGCCCACCTCGGCCAGAACCGCACGCAGCGCCCGCTGCCCCAGGCCGCCCCGCAACACCAGCAGGTGGGGGACGCGCGCCGACAAACCGTCAGCCAAGTGCTGGAGATGCCCGATGCGCTCGGTGAGAACCAGCGGCGAGCGCCCCTCATGCACGGCCTGCACCACATCCGCGCAGATAAGCTGGTTGCGGATCGGGTCCGCCGCCAGGCCCTCGTAGAGCTGGTGGATGTGGATGCCGATAGCGGGAGCGTCGGGGGCCTGCGACCGGAATTCGGTCGGGCGCACGAAGACGGTGTGGGTAAAGGGCCGCGTACGGGCTTGCTCCTTGGCGTCAACCCGGTAACGGACCGGACCACACTGCATAAAGACGATGGGGTGATGCCCATCTTTGCGGGTCACCGTCGCCGACAGGCCGGTGACGAATCGCGCTTTCGCCTGGCGGGCTACCTGTTCGAAGCTCAGCGCCGGCAGGTGGTGGCACTCGTCCACAATCAGGTGGCCGTAGTCGCCGACAACGTCGCAGACCACGCCTTTGCGGACCAGGCTCTGAATGAGCGCCACATCCAGAGCTCCCGTCGGCTTCTTCCGCCCCCCGCCGATGCGCCCGATAGCCTTGGCCGGCACTCCCAGGAAGCCAGACAAGCGCTCCACCCACTGCTCCAACAACTGCTGACGATGCACCAGAACCAGCGTGCTGACGCCCCGCTGCGCGATCAACCACGCGGCCACGACGGTTTTGCCGAACGCCGTGGTCGCCGAGAGTACGCCCAGGTCGTGGGCCAGCATGGCCTTGGCCGCCTGCCGCTGCTCAGGACGCAGCTCGCCCTGAAACGCTACGGCCAGCGGCGCTCCCGCCCGGCGTTCATCCCGGATGACCGGCGTGATCCCCAGCCCAGACAGGCACTCGCAGACCTCCTCCAGGCAGCCGCGCGGCAGGCCGAGGTGCTGAGCCTGATCCTCCGCACAGGAGATGATGCGCGGCTTGCCGTAGGTCGGCAGACGCATCGCCTGGGCTTTGTAGAACTCGGGATTCTGAAACGCCGCCAGGCGGATCATCCGGTTGAGCAAGCCGCTGCAAAGCTGCTCTTTGGCGACGTAGAGCTGATTCCCTAGGACCAGCTCCAGGCGTTCGGGCAAAGGTCCGGCCAGGCGGGGCTCCCGCGCCGGGCGCGAGGGCGGGGTGGCCCAGGGCGCGTCCTCGTCATCGGTCACGGCCAGGCGAACCCCCAGCACCCGTCCCCGGCTTTCCGCCTGGCGCACGATCTCCTCAGCCTGCGCCCGACCGATCTTCTCCAGGGCTGCCAGGAAGGCCCACTGGTCCGGCCACGGCCGGAGCTGCTCATCGAGAAAGACGCTGTTGCCGTGTTGCCGGGCCCGTTTCTGCAAGGGTAGGGCAATCAGGTTGCCGAGCCCGCCTTTGGGCAAGGTGTCCTGGTTCGGAAAGAAGCGGTCATAGGAATCCAGTCCAACTTCCGGTCGGCGCTCCATCGTCTCGGTCAGGACATGCGCGGCCAGCTTCCGCGCCAGTACCGCCGGAATCGCCTCCTGGAAGAAGAACCAGACGTGCGCCCCCTGCCCCGAACGCGAACGCTCCAGAGCGGCGGACAGCCCCATCTCGCGGCAGGTTGACCTGAAGGCTGAAGCGTCGTCGCGCCAACTGCCCTTGTCAAAATCAGCAGCCAGGACGTAACAGGCCTCGTCCAGCAGCAGCGGGTAGACCCCCAGGACCACATCGCGGCCCGCGCCGTCCTGCCCCGAGAGGTGCCCGCGAATCGCAACGTCGCTGACTGGCAGAAAACGGCGCTGCGGACACTCGGCACAGCGCACGGCACGCTTGTCGCAGAGGCCCGGAACCCACTCGTTGGCGCAGACAGGCTGATAACCGGACACGCCCGTCTTCCGGCTCTCAAAACGACGCGGATAGACATCCTCGCGGCCACGAAAAACGGCGCGGAACAGCGCGACCTTGTCCGCCGGAGAGGAGTAGCGGTTCACCGACCCCACTGACACGTGCCGTCCTCCTCCGCCCGAACAGGGCACTCGACAATAGCTCGGATGGATGCTACGCCTCGGGCCGCACTGGGGCCAGACCTCAGGAAGACGCGCAAGTTGAACGCCGGTCGCCGGGCGGGTCCCGACCGTTCCGCCAGGGGGGCGACGAAGTGAGCAGACGGCTTATGGTTTCGAAGCATCACCCACG
>CAIZKT010000471.1:0-10762 GCA_903933565.1 uncultured Victivallales bacterium
GGCTGTCGGTATGCCGCCCCGCCAGGGCTCAATCTCGTTTTGGTCCATTCCCAGGGCGCTGCCCTGGGCTGAGGACTGGCCGCGCTTTCAGCGCTCCGCGGCGTCTGGCATTCGCGACACGTCCCGCCGGAAGTCTCCCCCAAGAGTCAAGGGACCCGTTCTGCGCGCCGGAGGCGGAGACGATCGAAACAAGAACCCCTACGGAACTGACCTGCGCCCCGCCCGCCGCCCCATGCTTGCGTCGGCCGCCGCCTCCGGCTACCTTTGGCAAGCGTCGGCCCAAGCCGGAGAATCTCTGATGAGCCAGACCCCCCCGATCCCCAAGCCCGGTGAATCGTTCACCTGCGCCGCCTGTGGCCGCGAGTCCATTGCCAAGATGCAGACCCTTATGGACGGCTGGCGCAGCCTTGGCGAGGCTATCGTCTGCGCTTTCTGCAAGGCGCCCGTCGGGGCACCACTGCCGCGCCCGTCCAGCCCTGCCGACCAAGGGACGCTTCCGGACGCCGCCTCGACCGCCGCGCTGAACCGGCTGGCCAGCTTTCTGGACACAACCCCCGAAGCCGCCCCGGAGTTCAAGGACAAGGACAGGGGCCACTTCTGTAAAGACTGTCGGCACTACTTCAAACACCCGTTCTACAGCCGCTGCCTGTTTCACGACAAGCCCGTGGAGCCCATGGATGACTGTCACGACTTTGCTCTCCGCCCCGCGGCAGCAGCCGACGCCGCCGCGGAACCCGGCGCCTGAAGCGCCCAAACGCCCTCGCCCGGCCACGCGGCCAGCGCGGACGCTGGCCACGCTCGGGGCGGTGCTCCTGCTCGCCGCCGGATTGCAGGGCTGCCGGAGCGCCAACCCCACCCTGGCCGTGGGGGGCGTACCCTGGCCCTATGGACCGGGAGAACGGCCACGCTTCTACATGCTCTATCTGCCGGAGGCGCAGCTCGGCGTTCCTCTGGCGCTGGCCAGTCCAAGCACCTCTGGCTGGACCGACGAACGCATGGAGCGTGATGTCGCGCGCCTGCGGGCCGCGGGTCTCGATGGCCTCATCCTCGGAATGCAGCCAGCGCTGTTCTCGGACACCTTCCAGAGCGAGCGTCTCCTCCGCTTCCTCGACCTCATCGAGAGCCAGGGCCCCGCGGCTCTCAGCGTCGTGCTGATGCTGGTCCCCCCGTCCCCCGCGGCGGCTGCCGTCGACGCCGAGATCGTCGGCAGATGGCTGACGGCCCACAACCTGCGGCGGCGTGCCTGCCTGCGTCAACTGGAGGGACGTATCATGCTGGTCTGCCCGCCTGACCTGACTCTGACCGGACTGCCACACCCAGCGCTGTACGTTGTGCGCGCCGGCTCGGCAGGAGCCGTTTGGACCTGGGGCGATCCCGCCGATCCCGCCTGCCTCAACCCCACCGGGCCGGAACGCCAGGTGCTGGTCCATGCCGGCTGGCGCGGTCGCCCCGCCTCGGCCGACGCCAAAGACCGCCCGCGCTGGGAACTCGAGCGCCGGGGCGGACGTACCCTGGAAGCAGAGCTGAAGCACGCCCTCAGCGCCAAGGCTGGCCTGATCTGCATCTCCAGTTGGAACAACTACGTCGCCGGTGACTTCGTTGAACCCAACTCGCTGGACAACGACGCCGTCCTCAGGAAGCTCACCATCATGATCCGGCACGCCAAGGAAGCCGGGCTCCAGCCCTGACCCGGGCGGGTTCAGCCCGGATTACACCCGTGAAGGCCTAAAGATGAATACAGAAGCCGGACGAAGAACATCTCGCACGTCAGAGCTACCACCCGTCCAGGTCAGGCATCCGGCAGGCCCGAGGCGCCCACTGGGGACTTTTCGGTACCTGAGCCGTTACGGTCATTCGATATTCAGCGAGTCTCGTACAGGGGAACACCCGGACACCACCTGGAGATTGTGCCGATGAACGCTGCCTTGTTTAAGGGCCTGACGCTGGGTCTGGTCGCGAGTCTGGCGCTGGCCGCGGCAGAACAACCCAGCGTGCCAGCCCTATTGCGGCCCCAGGCGCTGCCGGGGGTTCCCCTGGAGATCGAGGCGGACCGGGAGTGGAGTACGACGATCACCATGCCGGTGCTGGCCGAGGGGGAAACGCCCGTTCTGGCGCTCCGCGCCTATGCCCAGGGTGGCGGTGGCTGCAACTATGTGCTGCAGGTTCTCCTCGACGGCTTGCCGCTGGGCGAATCCCCTCTGCACCGCCGCCTGCTCAACAAGCTCCCCTCCTTCGATCCGCCGAACACAACCTACCATTTCGCTTGGCACGATCCGGCACAACACCTCTGGATGACGATGTTCGGCCAGGCCGAGCCGATCACCTGGGGCGGCACCGGCCGGGATACCGAGTTCCTCTTTGATCTGAGTGGACTGGTGCAAGGCGGTCACGACCTCACCCTCGGCTTCCGCCACGGCATGCCCAGCCTGCCGACGGCGATCGGACGCGACCGGGCGCCACTGATCGTCGCCGACGCCGCACTGGGCACCCTGCGGAGCCCGGACGTGGCGCGGCTGCGGCAGGTGGTGGAAGGCATCCTGGACCTCCGCCCGGTGCCCATCACCGCTACGCTCCCCGCCGGCGCAACCCCAGGCGAACCGCCCTACGAAGTGACCTGGTCAGGCCGCCCGGAGGCGCCGCCAGCACAGGTGGCATTCGAGGACCTCAGCACCTGGACCGCGCGGGCCGGCGGCGACCTGCAGGTCTCGCTGCAGGCCTCCGCCGAGCGCCGGATCTGGCGCGGCAGGACCGCCTGCCTGACCTACTCCGGCGGCACCACCGCCACCACCGTGCTCCTGCGGCCGGCCGCACCCATCCCCGTCCCGGCCGCCACGGACGCCGGCAGCCTGTGGCTCTTCCCCGACCTCGAGCGTATGAAGGACACGCCGCCGCAGATCTTCGCCATCCTGGAAGACAGTGCCGGGCGAGAGTACAGCGTGGACCTCGGACAGGTCCATAACTCCTACTGGGTCCTGCAGCACGGCGTCCTCTGCCCACCCAGACTGCAGGGCGCCGAGACCGCCCTGCGCTTCACCGGACTGACCATCGCCCTACAGCCGGTCAAGGAGGGTCAGCGCCGCCTGTACCTGGAGTCGCTGGCCTTCTATGCCCGCAACCGCAAGCCGTTCAGCGAAAACACCCGGCCCACCCAACCCGCGTTTCCGACCCACGCCGACGGCATGCTGCCCACCCCGCCGACTGCTGCCGCGGTGCAGGCCGCAGCGGACGGCCAGGGCGCCCGCTTCTCCTGCGTGACTCCGGCGGGCACCTTGCGCTACCGCGTGAACCCCGCGGCCGGGCTCTTCGAAGGTATCCAGGCCCAGTGGAATGACGGGCCGTGGTTCCGCCCCATGGCGGGCGGCGACATCGCCCTGGACCGGCCCCCCACCGCACCCCCTGCCGCCACGGAGTTGCTCGAGTCGCGCCTTGCAGGCGGCACTCTGCAGGCCCGCTGGCAGCGCGGCAGCACCTGGGAGGCGTCCTACACTCTGCGCGGTCGCACGCTGGTCGTGGAGGTCAGCTGCCGCGGCGGCAGCGCCGCGGGACTTCAGTTCGGCCAGGTCGCCGACCTCGCTGGCGTACGTGGCTTCGAGGTACCTTACCTCAAGTACGGCTGGGGGTACGGCCCGCGTCTCGCCTGCGGCGGCGGCCTGTTCGTTGCGGTCCTGGCGGACTGGTACCACAGCAACGCCAGCCGCATCGACGGCAACGCGGCGACCTCGCGTCAGGACTGCGTGCCCCTGATGGGTGGCACCTCCTACAAACCTCTGACCGATGGCCGCCGGAACGATCTCGCCGACCGCGTCCTGATCACCGTCTCGCCCGAATTTGACGATACCCTGCCGAACCTCCCGCACCCCGCCTCGCCCCACCGGCAACGGCTCGCCCCCTACCTCTTCGTCATGGCCTCGACCATGCAGCCAAACCTGTGGCGCACCCTGAAGCGCTACGGCCTGGACTATGTCATGACCTGCGACTTTGCCGGCTTCTACGTGCAGGACTACGCCGAAGGCTTCGCCGGACGCTGGCGCCCACACCCCTCGCTGACCCTCGAGCAAGTCCGCGACTACCGCCGTGGCATCAAGGACCTCGGCTACCTCTTCGGCGCCTACAGCGATCTGCGCGACTGGTTTCCCCTGAATGAGTTCTGGAACGAGAACTGCGTTTCGCTTGACTCCGATGGTGACCTGACCGATGGCTGGTATGGGAACTTTCGCTGCAAGCCCAACTACCTGCCCGTAATGGCCCGCCTGGTAGGCAAAAAGGCGCAGGCCGAATACCCGCCAGACACGGTTTATATGGACACCCACTCCTGCGTCGGGGCCGACGCCTGCGACTTCGAGGCCGGCGTCCCCGGCGCCGGCAGCGCCCGGGAGCAGATCTACTTCAATGTCGACAGCATGCTGGAAACGCGGAAGTGGTACGGCAGCGTGGTGAGCGAAGGGGCAGTGCGCTGGATGTACGCCGGCATCGCCGATGTGGACTACGCCTCGCTCTTCATGAGCCAACCCGCCCACCTCGCCCTGCCCTTGCTCAACTTCGACCTGCAGAAGATCCACCCGCTGAACCTCGGCACCATGATGGGCTACAGCCCCGAGGTGTTCCTCGGCACGGACAAGGCGGCGATGGCCACGCTGTGGAAGGATAACGGCGCCCGACCGGCCCCGGCGCCGTTCTACCACTACGTCGCCACCAGCCTGGCCTACGGACACATGCTCATGCTCGGCTACGGCTACCTGCCACCGCTGTCACGCATGCTCCATCTGTACGCCCTCATGCAGGGCCTGCAGACCGAGTACCTGACCGACACGGTTGCCGAAATCCGCTACCACGATGGCGCCGACTTCGTCTCAGCCAGCCAGGCCCTGCTCAACGCTACCCTCGACAAACGCCGCCTACGGGTGCGCTACAACCGCGGGCTGACCTTACACGTGAACCTGAACCCAACCGACGCCTGGTCGATCGAAGGCTACGAACTCCCCCCCTTCGGCTGGCTCGCTACCGGCCCCAATGGCATCCTCGCCTACAGCGCCCTGATCGAGGGACAGCGTGTGGACGCCGTACGCTGTCCGACCTACCTCTATCTCGCCACAGGCACGAAACCGGCCCGTCTGGGCGCCGTCGAGGTGCAGGGTGCGGCATGGCTGAAACGTGAAGCCGTCGGCTGGCGGCTCATCCCCTGCGGCGACCTCGGGCCCTGGCAGTCATTCCCCGCCGCAGGACTGCCGGCGTTCCAGCGGGACCTACGGCTTACCCAGGTGCCAGAGCAACGTGGGGTGACTCGCCTGACTCTCGATACACAGGCATTGCTGGGCAAGACCCCGGCCGCCACCACGGTGCAGGCGTTTGGCGCCGATGGCAAACCGGCACCCGCCGCGATCTCGGCAACCGACCGACTCACGATCCAAACCACGCCGACCGTCGTCGATTACCTGCTCCAGTGACCCACAGCTGGCGCTCTAGTCCCCTTGGAGCCGGCGGTCCGCTGCGGCTTCGGCCGTATCCCCCTGCCTCACGGCGCGGCCCGGCGCACCTTGGCGGCCACATCGGTGCTGAAGACCGGCACCTCCACGACCAGCTGCTGCGCCCGCGCCTCGATCAGAGTGCTGGCGCCGGGCTTGCCGCTCGCCGTATCCCACCACTCGACCGTGTAGCGGCCGTCCGGAATGCCTTGGAGAGTGACCCGCGTGGCCGCGATCTCGCCGGGGGCAAGGCCTTGGTTGTGGTGGTACCAGGTATAGCGCTCGTTCTTGAACCACAGAATGGCGGCCACCTGCCCGGGCGTCGTGCTGCCGTTGGCCAGCCCGTACACCTGCAGCCCGGGATCGTCCCGACGCCGGTACCCCGGCAGGCTGTAATCGACAAAGACCCAGTCCTTACCCACGTTGTCCACCCGGATGCGGTGCTGGCCGGCCGACACATCGACCCGGTAGGCGCCGTTGAACTGCAGCAGGGTCGCGGTGCCGTTGTCCTCGTCCGGAAAATCCTTCTCCAGCGCGACCTGCTCGTCAACCAACACCCTGAGGCTGGCCCCGCCGTACCCGGAAACGCCGCTCACCCGCACCACAAACTCGCCCGCCTGGCCATAGTCCACCACGAAGGTAGCAGGGTTGTGCAGCGCCAGATGATTACCCGTGCCATGCAGCACTCGGCTCAGGGCAGCGCGGTTGTCGACCTGGCCATCAGGATGGATGACGAAGGTGTTCGGTTGGTTGGAGGGAGCCGGCTCCCAACTTGACGCCGTGGGGAGCAAGTCCAGATCCTCTCGCCGCGGCGCCGGCGGCGGCCCGGCGTACGCTATCCCCGCCACACTCACCGGCCGGAAATCGGTGGTGTTCAGCGGCAGGCCACGAACAAACTCGGCAACCGGACGGAAGTGGTGATAGAGGTCCAGCGGCTCGACGTAGTTATCCCACCACCACAACATCCCAGTGCCAGCACCATTGCTCATCAGGCCGCTCCAGAGGCCGTTGTGAAGGTGGATCCCGGACGTGTCTGCGGTCGTCCCCTGCGCCTCGGTGCCGGTGCCGTATTCGCCAAAGTAGTGCGGTTTGCCATAACGCTTCGCCTTCTCGATGCAGATGCGGGCCATGTAGGCGGCCGGGTCGCGGGCCCCGTACTGGTGGCTCTGGATGTAGTCCATCTCCGGCAACCCGTCCACCGCCGCATCGCCCGCCGTGCCGGCCCAACTCGTCGTGATCAGGTGCGCATAGGGGTCCAGGCCGCGCAGATACCGGGCCATCTCCTGATGCCAGGCGGCAACCTCCGCACTGACGTACGTCTCGATGATGTCCACCTCGTTCCAGAACTCCCAGGAGAGCACCGCGGGCTGGTGGCCCCAACGCGCCACGATGTAACGTAACCGATTCTTGAACAGCGCCTTCGCGGCCGGATTGGTGAAGAACTCCTGCGGCTGGCTGAGCGGCCCGCCATTCGCCGCGTTGTAGGGACACTGGGCCCAGGTGGCGTGCGGCGGCTTGATCCGCAGCGAGTTGAAGGAGTCAATACAGAACATGACACGAAGTCCCGAGCGCTCGGCCAGATCGAGCATGGTGTCGAGACGCCAGGCGGCGGCCAGGTCGATGCGCCCCAGGCCCGCCGTATCTTGCGCCCCGCGGGCCGTACGTTCAAGCGTGAAACAATCAAAGGGCCCCACCCAAACACGGGCGTAGTTGGCGCCGTTCTCCGCCAGGCGCTTCCAGTAGCGGTCGTAGTCGTACGTGCCGCCCTTACCCGGCCAGCACACGTTCTCCCCGATGGCAAAGTAGGGTTCGCCGTTGTCCAACTCAAAGTAAAGCGGATTGGTCCGGCTGACGCGCACCAATCCGGGGTGGGCCGACGGCGTACAGGTGAAGCTGGCTTCGGCGCTGCGCACGCTGGCGCCGCCGTTCTGCAGCGTGAGCCAGTAGCGGTAGGCGCCGACCTCACGCGGACAGTACCTGACCGCCCAGCCGGCCTGGCCGGTGGGAGTGACCCGCTCGGTATCGGCAAGCAGAGCCCGCTCGTAACCCCAGCCGTAGAACCCCGGTACGACCTCCTCCTTGCCGGAGGGTGTGACAAAGTGCCCATCCAGCGCCACCTGGCCCGGATCAAACGGATTGGTGTAGCGAGCGCGCAGGTCGACGGCCACCTCGAAGCGGCCATAGGCAGGCACGCCGTCCGCCTGCGCCTTGGTCCCCACGATGGCGGCCTCGCTAGCCCCAGTCAAACTGGCGCGCGGCACCTCCATCCGAGCCTTGAAGGCAGCCTGCGCCGCGCGGGTCTCGGTGCTGCTGCAGGTTGCCAGCGTGAAGCCCAGACGTACCGACTTCCCCGGCTCAAGGCGAGTCGGAGCACGGGCGAAAATCTGGATTTCGTACGCCGACGTCTTGAAACGACGGTCGTCCTGGATGCTGACCAGGCTCACGGTCTGCCAGTCCGGCACCAGCGCCAGCGAGGTGTCAGCCGTCACCGGCCACAGCAGACGCTCGAACCCGGACTCAGAGAAAAATGAGTAGGGCTCGGCCAAGGCCAGCGGAAACACTCCGCTGCGCACGGTGTCGCCAGCGGTCAGCGCCCATTCCCGCCCCTTCAAGGAGTCCAGATCGAGAAACAGTTGGGCCGCCACCGCCGCGCTCTCGAGCGCCTGGCGCGGCGTGACCTCGTAGTCAATGCGAACCGCCCCCGCCTGGCGTTTGACCGTGCAGACGTAGTCGAAGACCGCCGCGCCGCCGGCCGGCGAACTGCCCCGGGTCGTCTGCGTTGCCGTGGCGGGGTCGTTCAACCGTTGCGTGACCGCGGCATCACGCAAGCTGCCGTGCTGGCCCTGCCACTGCGGCTGCGGAATCAGCAGGTTGATCTCCCCGACGGCGCGCTGGCCATCCACGGTCACGCCTTGAATCAGCCCCGACTCGGCCTGCTCCACCGTCAACTCCACCGCCGCCAGTCCTGCCGCTGCCAAGGTTGCCAAGAGCGTGCCGCGAACGTACTCCAAGGCCATACTCGATTCCTTTCCCGTAAACGTGCTCACCCGCGGCCTTGCACCAAAGGATTCTACAAAAGCCTCACCATACCGGCACGGAGCCGTGCCGGCAAGGCAGAGGCAGTGACTCGGCGCAGGTCAGTTCCGTAGGTGGTGACTTGCGCCCCAGTGACTCAATCCCGCTTGTACTGTGGGCGGGAACCCGACTATATTGAGAGGGCCGCGGATAGCCGCGACCGGCACCGCTCAGCACACGCCAGGAGAGCAGGTGAAGGGCTCAGGCATTTGCCGCAGGGCGGTTTATTTTTCCGGGCGCTAGGCGCCTTGGATGGCCGCTGGCGGGGTCGGCCCGGTTCGGTGTACCGGCTTTCCAGCCACAGGCTGGGCCGCCCGCAGGGCGGAAGCCGGAATCCCCCCACCCTAAGACCGCCTGAAGGCCGGACACCGAACCGAACCGCAAGCGTGCCCGTTATCTTAAAACAGCCCTGCATTTGCCGACGGACTGGTTGCACTAGGTACGTCGGCAACGTAAGGTGTGCAGGTTTTTTCTTGTTGTTGTCGTGGGTACGACGCTGAGTTGAGTCGTTTGAGGAAAGGGCCTGAACGGTGAACACACGTGGCAGACGGTGGGTGCTCCGGATCTCGGCGGCGCTGGCGCTATGCGCTCCGGTCATGCAAGCGCAGGGTGGCATGGTCAACGACGCCATCGTTAAGAGCGAGCTGTATGTCTGGAACCGCTTCGCCGACTTGCTCGAGACCCTGAGGTGCGGCGTCGCCGTGGGTCCGTGCGTCGGTGCGGAAATAGCCGTCACCGAACATGCCATGCTCGGGGCTCTCGCGGCGGTGGAGGCAGGCGCCTCCTTCCCGCATTTCGTACCGCCCCTCTGGTTGGTTCCTTACGCCGAGGAGGCAACACCCATCATCAGCGTGCATGAAGGCGTCTACGCAACCCTCGCCTACGGCCCCGTACGCAAGGAGAACTCGACCGAGGTAGCCCGCCATTTCGACCGCGATCCGTTGGACCTGAGCGTCAACCTGGGCCTGGGCATGGCACACGCCTACGCGGCCGTCAAGACCAACCAGATCATCGACTTCGGCGCCGGTCTCGTCGGTTACGATCCGGCCAATGACGATGCCAAGCTCGATCCCACCGTCCGCCGCGCCCCCGCCGACCAGTTTGGCCGCGCTCTGGGAAACCTCTTCTTCGGCTGGTTCGAAGTGGGCCGGAATATGATCCGCATCGGTCGCGAAGAGGGCGACGTCGCCGGCTTCACCAAGGGCCTCGGCCTCGGCTTCTGGCGCACCGGCGTCCGCGAGGTGGTCGGCGTCTTCGAACTGGTCACCTTCCCCTTCGGCTGGAGCGCTGTGGTCGAGCCTGAGTACATCTTCCAGACGTCCTATACCACCAGTTGGAGCCTGAACCACCCAGAATTCAAAAACCAGTACTGACCTTGGGCACGCTTACATCCGCCATTTTCCGAACGTTTAGCTACAAACGTAACCTATCAGACACTACCGGCAGCAAGTTACAGTGGGGACATAATAGGGACAGACGACCAGCAGCCTGTCACCACTGGCGAGCCTACCCCGGCGCCCTCGGCCGGGGTTCTTCTTTGCCCCGCCACAGGCCCGCAGTGGTGGATAGCCGCCTGCGGCGCTGCCCGCCGCTGCGGGCGGGTGTCGGCGGCCGTCCATTGCGATGCCTGGCTCCTGGGGCCGCCGTGGGGGCGGTAACGGCACATGCTGCCGTTCCCCTCTGTCGCTTGCCGCTTTGACACCCCGCCCGTCCCGGCTATTCTACGGCGCAGACGTTGAGGCGCGGTGGAGTCTTTCTGTTTGTCGGGAATCACCAGACATGGCGGACCACGAAGGCACCACGCCCGAGGTGGAGAGCTTCATCACCCGTTGGTTGGGCTCCGGCGCCTCCGAGCGCGCCAACTATCAGCTCTTCCTGTCGGGCTTGTGCCGCCTGCTGGGCGTACCAGAGCCCGACCCCGCTACCCCTGACGCCAGCCGCAACGCCTACGTCTTCGAGCGCGCCGTCACGTTCACTGATGGCGACGGCCGGACGACCACGAACTTCATCGACCTCTACAAGCGCGGCTGTCTGGTGTTGGAAGCCAAGCAGGGCTCCGAGCCTGCTCCTGCCGAAGAAGAGCCGGTGTTGTCCGACGAGATGCGTGCCCTGCGGGCCAGCCTCAAGCGCGGCACTGCCAGGCGCGGCACGGGCGCCTGGGACGCCGCCATGCTCCGGGCCAGGGGCCAGGGGGACCAGTACATCCGCGCCCTGCCGGCCACCGA
>CAIZKT010000472.1:0-6837 GCA_903933565.1 uncultured Victivallales bacterium
CAGTCCACATGGCCGACGCACTGCCCGCGGGACGACGGCGGTCGTTTCTTGAAACAGCCGTGGTGCTTGGGGCTCAGCTGCGTTTGCCGTCGGCCACGGCAGCCTGGGTGGCCGGTGGCGCCCTCTCCGGTCTTGGCACCCGTTCACGGACACGTTCCCGTGCCCGGATGGCGGCGGCGCGGTCGCCGATCTCCTCGCGGCTGATCCCGGCGGCGGCGTACATGGCGAGGAGGTTCGCCACCGGGGTTTCGGGCGGCACGGCATGAGAGGCGCCGAGGATGTAGCCGCCGCCGGCGGTGGTCATGGTCTCGATGAGGCGGGAGGTCTCGCGGTGGACCCTGGCGGCGGTGCCGTTCGGCAGCAGGTCCTGAGTATCGACGCCGCCGTGGAAGGCGAGGGTATCGCCGAAGTCCCGTTTGAGTTCGGCCGCAGCCATGCCGGGGCAGTTGCATTGGATGGGGTTCAGCACGTTGATGCCGATTTCGATCAGGTCCGGGATGATGGGCCGGATGGCGCCGCAGGAGTGGTACGCGACCCAGAGGCCGCGGGTCTGGCCCACGGCGGCGATGGCGGCCAGGTGCGGGCGGACCTGTTCGCGCCACATGGCAGGGCTCATGATCATGCCGCGCTGACTGCCCATATCATCGCCTAACCACAGCCAGTCCACCGCGAAGCGGTCGCAGGCGGCGGTGGAGAGGGCGACCGCGAAGGCCGCGGCCGCCTCGAGCTGCGCGCGGGCCAGGTCAGGGTCGCCCGCCAGATCGAACAGCGTCTGTTCCATACCCCGCAGGCGGCAGACCATTTCCACCAGGCAGGGCGAGACGTCGCAGCCGATGAAGCAGCGCGCCGCCTCCCGCATGACCGGCTCCAGGTTTCCCAGCAGCGCCTCGATGCGCTCGGACGGATAGCGGTAGCGCCGCACGGTGGCGGCGTCGGCATCGGCCAGTGGCGAATGCAGGATCTGGTTGAACGGACCCTCCTTGGTCCACTCGACGCCCCAGTCGTCCAGGTGGCGCTCGCCGTCGTGCTCGTGGACGATGCCCTCCATGGCGTGGTTGTTGCCCACCCAGGTTTGACGGACATCATCGCCGAGGGCCTCGGCCAAGGCCGCGGGCGGGATCTCGAGGGCGTCAGCCAGTCGGCGTGCGGCGTGCGGGTGAAACCACATCCAGACGGGGACGCGGTCGACAGGTTCACGCCGCAGGGCCCGGTGTACGCGTTCTTTGGAAGTCATCAGCATCTCCTGGCTACCAGCGTATCACCGTATCGCCCGCAGTCCAGAGCGCGAGGTGGCCGCGCAGGGCCGGGCGCAAGTCAGCTCCGGCTGAACCACGCGAAGTGGCTTGCGGACAGCATCTCTAATCCGCCGGGCGCGAGGCGTGGAGCGCCGGTCGGGCCGACCGTCCCCCAGCGGCACCGGCCCGCCCCTGCCTTTGCCTTCCCGAATCTCTGCGGTAGCTTGTCTCGTCAAGACGGCAATCTCCAGGAGGCAACGACGATGCAGACCAGGAGGGCGATGGCAATGGCGATGGCACTGGCGGGTTCCGCGTTGGCGGCTCGCGGCGCGGCGTTGTTCGAGACGGCTCAGGCGCTCGTACTGCCCAAGGGGGATCACGGGTATCGCGGCATCAACGGCGACTTTGTGCAACTGAAGGATGGGTCCATCCTCTGGTCATACACCTGCGAAGGGCAGGGGTTGATGGCGATGCGCTCGACGGATCAGGGCAAGACGTGGAGCGCGGGGTCGGTGCTGATTCCGTGGCCGAAGCCGCCGGCGCAAGGCCGCACGGTCCATCCGAGTCTCCTGCGGCTGAAGAACGGCAACATTCTGTTGTCCTATATCTACAGCACCCATCCGACCACGCCCTATTACGGTCACAACTACTACCGGCTGTCGGCGGATGAGGGCAAGAGCTGGACCGACCAGTACGTTCTGACGCCGCACCCCGGCTACGTGATCATGCACAATGATCGCCTGGTGCAGCTCTCCAGTGGGCGGATTCTGGCCATCGCCGAGTACAAAGCCCACCTGCCAAGCAGTGATGACCATAGCGGCTATGCGGGCATCAGCTTCTTCTCCGACGATCAGGGCTATAGCTGGCAGGTGAGCAAGAACATCGTCGACATGGCCCCCACCGAGTTTCAGGAGCCGGGCGCGGTCGAGTTGAAGGATGGGCGGGTGCTGATGGTGGGCCGTACCTACAGCGGTTTCCCGGTCAAAGCCTACTCCAGCGACGGCGGCGAAACCTGGGGCAAGGGGGAGAAGATGGAAGGCATCAACATGCCCTATGCGGGGCTGCCGACCCTCAAGCGGATTCCGTCCACCGGCGACCTGCTGTTCATCTGGATCAGTGAACGCTCGGAGGACAAGGTCAAGCCGCAGATCAAGCGGCGTTGCGCCCTGACCGCCGCCATCTCCAAGGATGACGGTCTGACCTTCGAGAACCAGCGGCACATCGCGCGGGACCCGGAGGACGACTTCGGCTACCAGTGCGTGACCTTCCTGCCCGACCATACGGCGCTGATTGGTTACCACGCCCGCACCGGCCTGTTCGCCGCCCGCATCGGCATTGACTGGTTCTACGGCAAGTAGCTCGGGGGATCGGATGGCTGAGCGGGAAGGCAGGTATGGTCGGCGGGGCCTGTTGGCAGTGAGCGCGATCGCGACGGGTTTTCTGGCGGAGGCCGTCAATCTGGTGCCGGTGCTGCGTGGGAGCCTGCAGGACTACCTGGGCATTCAGGACGGGGCTTTCGGTATTCTGTTGAGCGTGGCCTCGGTCACGGGGTTCCTGGCGGTGCTGTTTGGCGGGACGCTGGTGGACCGCTGGGGTGCGGGTCGGGTGTTGCGTCTAGCCGCCGTCGGGGTGGCCGCCGGCCTGACGCTGATGGCGTTGGCCGGGCGGCGCTATGGGTGGGTCGCGCTCGGACTCGGGGTGACCGGGCTCTTCGGCCGGCCGCTGGCGGTGGCGGCGTCGTGCTGTCTGGTGCGGCTGTTTCCGGAGCAGCAGCGGCGGGTGCTGTCGGTGAATCTGGCGGTGATCGCCTTGGGTGGGGTTGCGGTTCCGGCGCTGGCGGAGGGGTTGTTAGGGCTGTCGGGAGGGCCGGGGGGGATTTCGTTCGCCTGGGTTTTCCATGGGCCCTTGGCCTTGGCGGCGGTGTTGTTGCTGGCGGCGGGGCTGCCGCATTCGGGGCGTTTTGACGAGGTTTCCAGCGCTGCGGCGGGATCGAGTTGGCACTGGCGGGAGCTGGTTCTGCCGCGGGGGGCGTTGCTTCTTTGCGTTCTGGCTGGGGTGCATGGGGCCGTGGATGGGACGCTGTATCTCTGGATGGCGCGCTTTCTGGGGGGCGACTCGTTTGGCTGTCGGCCGCTGGCGCCGGGGCTGGTCTTATCGGCGTTCAGCCTGGGGTACGCCGTCTCTCGCGCCGGGCTGGCTCTGGTGCCGGAGCGCCATGGGCGGCGGGCGTTGCTGGTGTGGCCCGGGTTGCTGGGCGGGGCGGTGTTGCTGGCCGGACTGTGGAGCCGGAGCTATGTCGGGACGGCGGCTGGGTTTGTGCTCGGCGGTCTGCTGTGGTCCCTCGAGTATCCGGCCTTCATCAGCACCCTGGCGCACTGCGAGCCGAGACGGTACGGCGCGGCGCTGGCGCTGAGCCAGGTGTTGTCATGCGTGCTCTGCGTGGTGGGGGTGAACGCTATGGGCTTCGCGGCGGCCCAGGGCGGCGATGCGGCGATGTGGCGGGTGCTGGTGGCGCTGGCCTGCTTCTTCCCCTGCCTCGGCATCGGCGGCGCTCTCTGGCTCTGGTCCCATGGACACCAGCTCGCACCGGAGTGGCGCCGCGAGGGTGGGTGATAGCGTGGCGGCAAGAAACTGCCGCCGTCGCTACGTCGCCTCTCCGCAGGCCGGGTGTTCATTGAGGATGAGGCGGAAGGTGCAGCCTTGGCCCAGGGTGCTTTCGAGGCGGATGCTGCCGCCATGGATTTCGGCGATGCGGCGGGCGATGGCAAGGCCCAGGCCGCTGCCTTCGCTGGGTGTGACGGTCGCGGCCTTGCCACGCACGAAGCGGTCGAAGAGGCGCGCTTGCTCGGCGGGTGCGATTCCTGGGCCGTTATCGGCGACGGCAACGATGGCGTGGGGGCCGTCGCGTTCGATGGTGACGGTCACTGCGCCGCCGGTCGGGGTGTAACGCAGAGCGTTGTCCAGCAGGTTGGTGAGGGCCGTGGTCAGGGGGTGTTCGAAGCCGAGCACGGCGGGGTTGGTCACGGCCTGCAGCGGCCTGAGGGTAACGCCGCGGCTGGCGGCCAGGGGGCGCAGGTCCTCGACCACCTGGCGGGCGAGGTCGGTGAGGGAGAGTGGTTCCATGGCGCCTGGGGGGGTGCCGGACTCCAGTTGTGAGAGTTGCAGGGTCTCGCTGACCAGTCGTTGCATGCGGTCTGCTTGGCGGGCGATGATCTGAAGGAACTCGCGCGGCGCTGCGGGCAACTCAGCGGACCAGGCCAGCAGGGTGTCGGCGGTGGAGGACATGATGGCCAGCGGTGTGCGCAGCTCGTGGGAAGCATTGGCCACGAGTTCGCGCCCCATGGCCTCGGCCCGTCGGGCCTCGGTTCGATCACAGAGGACGAGTACCGCGCCGCCGCCGGCGCTGGCGGCCGCGTCGAGCGGGCTCACGGCCACGTGGATGACGCGGTCGCCCCGGCGCAGGTCTCCCATTTCGAGGGTCTCCGCCTGGCGTTGGGCCAGGGCTCGTTCGAGGACGGGTCCGAGGTCCGCTGGGGGCTGGAAGGTGGTTCCCGGCGTCAGTCCGGGCATGGTTAGGAGGCGGGCGGCGGCCTCATTAGCGTAGAGGATGTGCAGGTGCGGGGAGATGGCGATGATGCCATCCGACATACCGGCGACGATGGCGCGGGCCTGGTTGCGCTCGTGGCGCAGTTCGCCGAGGGTCTGCCGCAGGCTCTGCTGCATGGTTCCGATGGCCTCGGCGAGGCGGCCGATCTCATCGGTTCCGCCGACGGGCGCTCGGCAGTCGAAGTCGCCGGCGGCGATGCGTTCGGCCACGCGCGTCATCTCTTCTACGGGCTGGGCGATGCGGCGCGCCAACCACAGGCTGAGGATACCGATCAGGACGAGAGCGGCGGCGGCGGTACCGGCCAGCATGCGGCTCAGGTGGGCCATCTGTCGGCGTACGGGTTCGATGGGAAGGGCCAGCCGTGCCGTGGCCGGTCCCGTGTTGCCCAGGCGGAGCGGGAGGCGGAGGGTGACGGTGTCATCCAGCGGCGTGGTGTCTTGCAGGTTGCGGCGCTGCAGATTGAGGATAGCCGGGAGGCACTCGGGTCGGGCGCGCTGCAGGCAGCGGGCACTCATGCTATCGGCCAGGATGCGTCCCTGCGGATCGAGGAGGGACACGCGGCCCTGGAAGCGTTCGTTGAGCCGGTCGCAGGCGAGGTCCAGGGCGCCACGATCCGCCTTTTCCGCGGCGCGGCTCAGGGTTTCGGTCTCGAAGGCCAGGGCCCGTTCGAAGGACTCGGTGGCGCGGGTGATGTAGTCGCGTTGCAGTCCATAGTGCAGGGGTATGGCGAGCAGGGCAAGAGCGCACAGCACCACGGCGGCGTAGGCGGCGAGGAGGCGGGTCCAGAGGGGGTGGCGGCGTGTCGTCGTAGCGGTTGTCGAATTCATGACCCATCGACCAGTCGGTAGCCGACCCCCCAGACCGTGACCAGGTGGCGCCCGGCCTCCCCGAGTTTGCGGCGGATGGTGCGAATATGTGCGTCGATCGTGCGTTCGAGCACGGCGCCGCCGCTGCCCAGGGCCTGATCGCAGAGCAGCTTGCGCGTCAAGACCCGGCCGGCATTCGCCACGAAGTAGGCCAGCAGATCGAACTCCGACCGCGTGAACTCGACCGGCGCGCCGGCGACTCTGACCTCGCGGGTGGTGAGCTCCAGGGTGATGGGGCCGAAGCTCAGCGGGGGTTCGGGTCCGGCCGACGCAGGGCGGCGGCGCAGGGCCGTGGCCACCCGAGCCAGCAATTCCTTGGTGCGGAATGGCTTGGTCACATAGTCATCGGCGCCGAGGTCGAGAGCCTGCACGATGGTCTGTTCGTCGCCCAGGGCGCTGACGACAATGACCGGCACCGCGGTCGTGGCGGAATCCGCCTTGAGCCCGCGCAGCAGGTCGATGCCGAAGGCATCCGGGAGGCGCAGATCGAGCAGGACCAGGTCTGGACGAACCGAGCGCAGGTGAGCCGCGGCCGCGGAACCGCTAGCGGCCAGCAGCACCTGGTGTCCGAGGCTGGACAGATTGAACTGAAGGATGCGAGCCATGTCGGCCTCATCCTCGATGACCAGGATCGTCGCTGCGGTGTCCGTGTGGTCCATATCAGGCGGCGCGCCTCCGAGTAGCACTGACGGCGGGTGTTCGCTGCTTCTAGTGTACTGGCGCGGCCCGCCCGCCGCCAACGCGGGTCGGCCAGAGGGGAGGTCGGCCCGCGGCCTCGCGCCGCACGAAAGCCCGCCGAGCGGGGCCGCCAGCTTCTGAATAATGCGTGAATAGTGTCCTTGTGGTAAATTCTCTGCCCTGTGGGGCGTCGGCACGGGATACGGCGGGCCGGCTCGAGTCGGCATGGGCCGCCGGCTCGGGGGGTCTTGCAGACGGCGGGTACCGCGAACCTGCCCGAAACGGGCTTGGCATCGCGGGCTCCAGCAGGGCCGTCGGCTCGGGGGGTCTTGCAGACGGCGGGTACCGCGAACCTGCCCGGAACGGGCTTGGCATCGCGGGCTCCAGGGCCGGTGGGGGTCTTGCAGACGGCGGGTACCGCGAACCTGCCCGGAACGGGCTTGGCATCGCG
>CAIZKT010000473.1:0-2356 GCA_903933565.1 uncultured Victivallales bacterium
CAGTGGCCCCGAGTCACCGGAACTGGAGCAGGCCCAGCAGAAGTTCGATTTGGAAGAGAGTCTCAAGTACTGCCGCCAGACGCTCGGACTTGGGCTGAGAGAGTAATGTGCTGGGCGCGGAGCGGTAGGCCTTGATCGTAACGTTCCGCAAAACGCTGGCAGCGAATCACCGTAACCGGTGCTGGCTGACGTCGACCTCTCCGAGCCGCCGCGGAGCTGGCTGTGGGCGACGTTCCGCAATGTGACCCCGTGGGTCCGGCGCTCACCGGCCTACGGGCCGCTGGTGGGGTAGCGGGCTGGGACGCGGGGCGGCCTGCCCCGGACCCCGGCCGAGAGGGCGCGCCCCCTCGGACTCCCGGTGACGTGCCGCCCGCGGCGGACCTGGCCGGCGGGCGCGGCGGAGCCGCTTGGCGTCCATGTCGCCGCGGCCGGCGGTGCCGATGCTGGCGCGGTGGACGACGCGGCGGCGGACGGCCTTGCGGGGCGTGCCGATGGCAGAGGCCCAGCTCCATTCACGATTCACGCCTGTCAAGTCCTGACTTCCGTTTGACACTCTGCGTCTTGTTTCTTCTGGGTCTTTTCTGGGCCCGCAGGGCCTCCCGCGGCCGGCGGACCGCCCCTTTTAGATCCCCGGTCCGA
Organism: uncultured Victivallales bacterium; assembly: GCA_903933565.1. Classification (GTDB taxonomy): domain Bacteria; phylum Verrucomicrobiota; class Lentisphaeria; order Oligosphaerales; family JAFGRS01; genus CAILUI01. The sequence continues at coordinate 640 of CAIZKT010000473.1, forward strand.
CGGCCGCCCCTCTGGATTCATGGGGGCCTTCTCTCCGGGCTCCTGGCTTGCCTGTGGGCGGGTTTTCCTGGCGGGGGCGCCGTTTGGCATTATCGGCGCATTCGTGGCGCTTCATGTCTCAAGCGGCCCGCCCATGAACTTGGGCCGGGGTCCGGTACTCCAGGGCCAGGTGCGGCCGACGGTGGTTGTAGAGCCACACCGCCTGCCCGAATGCCTTGATCGCCTGTGCCTTGGTCTTGAACGTCCGGTCCAGTTCGTACTCCTGTTTGAGGATCCCGTTGACCCGCTCGGCCATGGCGTTTTCGTAGCAGTGCAGCACCTCGGTCATGCTGACGGGAAGCTTGCGCTGCTGCAGCCGTTCCACATAAGGATGGCAGCAGTACTGACAGCCGCGGTCCGAGTGGTGGATCGGGTACGCCGATGGGGGCAGCCCCAACAGCGCCTCATCGAGAGCCCTGATGCAGCCGTCCGCCTCCAGGCTGTCACCGATGTGACTGCCGACGATCTTGCGCGAGTACATGTCCGTGATCAGCGCCGCGTACAGGAATCCAGCTTCTGTGCGTATGTACGTGATGTCACCGGCCCACGCCTGGTTCGGCCCGTCCAGTTCCCTGCCCGCCACCAGATTGTGGAACACCGGCAGACAGTGCCTTGAGTTGGTTGTTCTTGCGCGGCCCCGCTTGCGCTCTACCAGCAGCCCGTTGGCCCGCAGCACCTCGAACATGTGGTCACGCCCTATCTCCACTCCGGCCTCCGCCAGCTCGCCTTCGAGCATGTGCTGCAGCTTCCTTGTGCCCAACCGAGGCTGCTCTCGGCGCTCACGTTTCACCAAACTCACAACCAGCTCCTCGTCCACCCGGCGCCGCTGCCGTCGACGACGCATCGCATAGTAGTTCTGCCGGGTCATCCCGGCCCGCAGGCAGACCCCGACCACCGTCACCTCGATCACCCCTTGGGCGGCTTCCAGCGTGCCGTGGGCGGCAGCCCACCTCCTTTTTTTTTGAGGTCATCCACGCTACCCTTCCACCCCTCTTCGCAGGCGATCTCCAAGTAGGCTCGTTCCAGCCGCAGATCCAAGTGCGCGTCGACCAACGCCTTCTCCAGTTCCGCGATTCGATCCTTGGCTTTCCGAAGCTCGTTACGCTCACCTGGGCTCTGCACGTGCACCACCCTTCCGAGAAGATGCGACTTGCCGTACTTGCGGACCCACCGCGAAACCGTAACCGTACCGCGGATCCCGTAGGCCTCACGGGCCGCCCAGCAGTTCGCGTGCTTTCCCTCTTCGACCTCCCGCACCACCTGCAGTTTGAACGCTTCACTGTACCGGATACTGTCCCTCATGACGACCTGCCTTTCCCTTACGCAGGTGTCAACCTACAGCCGGACAAGACAGCTTCGACCACCACTCCGCGCCCTGCTCCCAGGTCTTCCACGACAGGCCGGCGCCGTAGCAGGTGCCGATCCGCGGAAATGGTGGGTTCACGGTACGCGGCGCGCGCGTCTCGGCGGCGCCAGCCCCGAGCGTGGCGGCCAGCAGCATGCAGGGGATCGTGCGCAGACCCATACCGTACCTCCGTGTCGTTGGCGTTGAAGCGGACCGAACGAAGTATAGTACACGCTGACGGACCCTTCACGCCGGTCACTGGCGTCAATCCAGGCCGTAGGGGAACAGAGCTGCGTCAAGCCGCAGACACTCCAGAGCTTGGCCTGACGGCCG
>CAIZKT010000474.1:0-9971 GCA_903933565.1 uncultured Victivallales bacterium
ATCTCGGGCTGCGCCTCATCCACACTGCGCCCGGTCCGCTTCTCCTCGACCTTCACCGCCACCAGAGACCCGGGCATCTCCAGGATGCCGCTGATCTGGCCGGCTTCCAGGCTGAACAGCGCCTCTTCCAACGGCGGCGGTTGTTGCCCGCGACCCACGAAGCCAAGGTCGCCGCCCTTGGCCTTCGTCGCCGCATCGTCTGACACCGCGGTCGCGACCTCCGCAAACGGCGTCCCCGCCCGCACCTGTTCCAGCGCCTTGGTCAACGCCGCCCTCTTCTCCGCCTGCTGTGCGGGCGTCGCGTTCGGGGCCCACTTCATCACGATCTGCCGCGCCCGCACTTCCTCCTTCTGGAAGTCCGCCTGGTTCGCGTCGTAATACCCCTGGATCTGTTCATCCGTCAGGGTCACGTCTTTCTCGAAGTCGGCGGGCCGGAACACCACCGCCCGCACTTTCCTCTGGAGGGGGAGGTAGTAGGGCGACACATCCTCCTGAATCATCTCCTGGAACGCCTCCTGCTTCTTCGCCTTGTCCGCCGCGGACAACCCACTCTCCTTGGCCAGTTGCTCATCGTTCCACGCCGCCAACTCTGTGGCCACGCTACGGCCCGCCAGCGCGGCGCGGTGGATCTCGACCTTCTTCTCGTAGTAGACGCGCCCCTCGGCGCCCAGGATGGCGTCACGCACCTGCTGCCGTACCGTCTCGTCCAACTCCTTCGGCTCGGCCCCGGCAATCGTCTCCAACCAGCACGCCGCAAAGTACGTCCCCGCGTCGTAGAAGGGAGCCTCGGAAAGCGGCTTCTGCTCCGTCAGCGCGTAGGCCGCCCGTTGCAGATTCGGGTACTTGCCAATCTCGGGAATGATACCCTCCGCCAGGAACGGCCCAGAATCCTTGGTCGCCACTCCAGCCGCCGCTGCCGCCTTGGCAAACTGCTCCGCCAAAGCTTTCGGTTCCAGGGCCGGAACCGCTTTCTTCACCCCGTCCACAAAGGCCTTCGCCGCTTCGCCCGCCAGGGTCCGCGACTTACGCTGCTTCAACGTGGTCTCGATGTCGCCCTTGGCCTCCGCCAGCGTCTTGCCCTTGTACGCCGTCTCCTTCACCCGCGTGTAGAAGTCCTCGACCTCCTTCGCCTCAAGCACCACCTTGCCCTGGAAATCTTCCGTCTTGAACAGCGCCACGCGCATCCGCCGCGCGTCCGGCAGGCGCAGCTCCGTACGGTGCGCCGCGAAGTAGGCCGCCACCTCGTCCTCACCCGGGATGCCGTCCTTCTCCGCCTCCCCACGCACCGCGGCGTAGGTCACCACAAACTGCTCGTTGTATTGATCGTAAAGGTCCTTGGCTTCATTCGGCGAAATGTGGATCGCCGCGGATACCTCGGCGTCCAGACGCCCGATGATGATGTTCTGCCGCAACGCATCGTCCAGATCGGCACCGTCGTAGTTGTTGCGGAACAGAACCCCCTCCTCAACCCGGCGGAAAAGCTCGCGGTCAAACTTGCCATCGCGGGAGAACACCTGGCGCAGAACGCCCTCGAGTTCAGACCGACTCACGGCCGTCAAACCACGCTTCTCGGCCTCGTGCAAAGCGCGTATCCGCCGCAGCGTCTCCTGCACCAGAGCCCCGCCCTGGGCGCCGTCCTGACTCATGAACTGGCCCGACTTCAGATAGTTGGACAGGTCCGCCAGACGCAACTGCTCCATGAACACCTTGCTCGACAAAGGCCGGCCGTACATGCTGCCCGCCGACCGCCCACCCCTGCCTCCACTCCCACCCCCGAACAAATCACGCATGCTGCTGGGCGTCACAAACACCACAAACGACAGGCTGATGATGATGCCAAGACCAAGGTAGAGCAGCCGACTGTGACGCTCGAAGAAACGGTTGAACCGTGAGATGAACATGCGTGGCACCTTTCAGTCCTGTCTGTACGCACAAAAAGACTCACTAACATACAGGGAGCCGCCCGATTGGCAAGACCCACCGGCCGCCGTACAGGGCGGTTTCAAGATCGGCCGTTCCGGCCTCCGGGCCTGGGACCGGCGTCCATGCCGACGGTGGCCGGAGCACCGGTCCAAACCCCCGCAACCCGGCCCCGTCACGGCCCCGTCACGGCACCGACCGCGACCGCCCTCAGGCCCGCAACGCCGCCAGCGCCAGCGCCGCCCCCTCCGCCGCGCGAAACACGCTGTTGCCCGCCACCAACATCTCGCAGCCGGCCTCCCGGGCCACCCGCGCCGTCTCCCGGTTGATGCCCCCGTCAACCTCCAGATGCACCGGCCGACCGCAACGGTCAATCATCTCCCGGATCTGCCGCATCTTCCCCACCTGATTCATCATGAATGACTGCCCGCCGAAGCCGGGTTCCACCGTCATCACCAAGATCAGGTCCACCCGCTCCACGTACTTCTGCACCGATTGCGCCGAGGTCCCCGGGCGCAAAGTCACGCCCACCGAGGCCCCCGCCGCATGCACCTGCTCGATCATGGCCAGCAGATCACCGTTGCTCTCCACGTGTAGAGTGATGTGATCGGCCCCAGCCTTCAGAAACGCCTCAAGGTAACGCCCCGGATCGGTGAGCATCAGGTGTACATCCAGAGGCAGAACCGTCGCCGACCGAATGCTGCTGACCACCGGCGGGCCGACCGAAAGGTTAGGCACAAAGTGCCCATCCATGACGTCGACGTGCAATACCTCCGCCCCCGCCGCCTCAACCCGCCGGATATCCTCGCCTAAACGACAGAAATCCGCCGCCAGGATCGACGGCGCCAACCGGACCTGCCCTACCGCTAATTCCGTCAGGGGATGTCGCGTTGCCATAGCCTTAACCGCAACTGTCTGCCGCCTGTTCCTAACCTGGTGACGCCCCGCCCCCAAATCACCGCCAGAAACACACAAAGGCGGGAACTGCCGCACTACGGCTGTCCCGCCCCCACGCTGACGCCCCGCGCCGACCGCGTGCCGACCTCAGGCCTTGACAATCCGGCGGGCACGAATGCACCGCGTACACGCCTTGATCGTGTGTACCCCGGTGGTGGTCTGAACCCGAACACTCTGAAGGTTCGCGAGAAAGGTCCGCTTCACGTTCTTCACAACGTGCTGACCAATACCGCCCTTCTTCTTGGCCATACCACGACGGGTAATCGACCCGCCCACATGCTTGCCCTTGCCGCAAACGTCGCAGATTCTGCTCATGTCACCACCCTCAAGCGCATCATCACGCATTACCTGTCAGGCACAGTCGCAGGCGCTGGCCGACACCCCAGACCGCTCACTTCTGAACCCGCGCAACTCAGACCGCGCCTGACTAGCGCGACTGGTGGGTTGGCCGGGACTCGAACCCGGGCCCCACGGCTTAAAAGGCCGTTGCTCTGCCGACTGAGCTACCAACCCGCTTGCCACGGCCTCTTCGCAGCCGAATCCGTTACCTTACATCATGACCGCGCTAGATCAAGCCCGCGCCAAACCCTTTCCATCATCGCCGTTGACGCCAGGGCCGCTCCATGGTAGAGTGCCGGGGAAACGTTCCCGCCAAAGCCCGCGGTCACGCCCACCGACACTCCCACACCCCCCATACTACAGAAAGCAGACCCACCGTCTTGAGCCCTTCTTCCTCCATCGATCTGTCCGGCCTTAACCCCGCCCAACTGCGGGCGGTCACCACCACCACCGGCCCCCTGCTGGTCCTGGCCGGCGCCGGCACGGGTAAGACCCGCGTCATCGTCTGCCGCATCGCTTACCTGCTCTCCCAAGGCGTTGCCCCCGACCACGTCCTGGCCGTGACCTTTACCAACCGGGCGGCCCGCGAGATGAAGGAGCGAGTCCGCGAGCTGGTCCGGGATGAGCGCGCCGAACGACTGACGGTCAGCACCTTCCACTCCTTCTGCTGCAGCCTCCTGCGCCAGCACATCCCGCGCCTGGGCTACGGCAGCCGCTTCTCCATCGCCTCCGACGCCTACCAGACCGGGCTGCTGCGCAACGTCATGGCCGAACTCGGGCTCACCGGGGAGGGCTGCGACCCCGGCGCCTGGCTCGACCTGATCAGCAAGGCGAAGTCCTCCCTCCGCACCCCCGCCGCTGTGCGCGACACCGACTGGCCACGCGCCGCCGATGTGGCCCTGGCCTACGAGCACTACCAGCTACGCCTGCAAGACATGGACTTGCTCGACTTCGATGACCTGCTCATGCTCACCCACCGACTCTGGCAGGAACACCCCGACGTTCTGGCCGAACACCGGGAGCGCTATCGCTACCTGCTGATCGATGAGTACCAGGATACCAACACGGTGCAGTTCCAGCTCATGGCAACCCTGGCCCGCCCTCGCTGCCATCTCTGCGTGGTCGGCGATGATGACCAGTCCATCTATGGCTGGCGCGGCGCCGATCTGGGCAACATCCTCGAATTCGAACGCCACTTCCCTGGCGCCGCCGTCGTCCGCCTCGAACAGAATTACCGCTCCACCGGCACCATCCTGCAAGCCGCCAACGCCGTCATCGCCCGCAACTCGCGCCGCCACCCCAAACAGCTCTGGTCCCAGCAGGGCAGCGGCGAACCCATCCTGGTCGTGCGCACCGCCGATGAACGCGACGAAGCCCGCTTCGTGGTCGATATCCTCAGCGAACGACAACTCCGCGAAAAACGCCCCTGGACCGACTTCGCTGTCCTCTTCCGCTCCAACCACCAGTCACGCTTGCTTGAAGAAGCCCTGCGCGCCCGCCACATCCCCCGTCTTCTGGTCGGCACCAGCAGCTTCTACGAACGCAAGGAAATCCTGGACGCGCTGAGCCTGCTGCATGTGCTCGACAACCCCCGCGACGACCTGAATCTCCTCCGGGTGCTCAACGTCCCCCCCAGAGGCGTCGGCAGCGCCTCCATCAACCGCCTCAAAGACGCGGCGAAACTGACCCATAAGCCCCTCTATAACCTGCTCGCCAGCGAGGCGACCCTCAGTGCCATGCCCGCCGCTGTCGCCGCCAGCCTGCGCGCCTTCCTCGCCTGCTTCGAGAAACACCGGCCCCTGCTCCATGCGGGCCCCCTCCCCGCCAACGCCGAGACCTTCCTGCGCGAGGTGGGCTACCTGGACGGCCTCGGCCGCATGTACAAACCCCGCGAAGACGCCATCAAACGCCGCGACAATGTGCTCGAGTTCCTCCAAGCCCTGCACGAGTACACGGCGCGAACCCGCAATGCCTCCCTGCACGGCTTCCTGGAATCCCTCGCCCTCCAGGACGCCAACGACCGCGAGGACCGCGAAGAGGCCGGCACCGGCGGCGTGACCCTGAGCACCGTCCATGCCAGCAAAGGACTGGAATTCCCCGTCGTCGTGGTGGTCGGCCTGGAACGTGGCCTCTTCCCACACCTGCGCGCCATCGAAGAGCGAACCGAAGAGGAAGAACGGCGGCTATTCTATGTCGCCATCACCCGCGCCCGGGCGGCGCTCATCCTGACCTATGCCGAAATCCGCCTGCGCCAGGCCCGGCCCGTCCGCCAGCGCCCGTCGGCCTTCCTCGATGACATCCCCGAGGCCCTCGCCCGCTTCGGTACCCCCAAAGAACTCCTCTCCCCCGCCACCGCCGCCGAGACCGCCGACTTCTTCGCCCAGATGAAGGCCATGCTGACCCAGCCCCCGCCGTAAGCACGTGCCGACAGGCCAGCCCGGCAGAACGCCGAGACGCAGTCCCTTGGAGCCGACGGTCCTGCCTCCCGCCTGCGAGAGGTTGCCGCCGTATCCCACCCAGCCGTAATGCCTCGGTTACGTTCGCTAGCGGACCGTGGGGGGCGAACCGCCGCGGGTCTTGGCCGGGTAGACCCGGGCGTTGCCGCCCAGGTCCCCACACAGATCCGTACGTGCGCAACTGACGCATGCGGTTGCGTGCCAGCCTTCGCTGTACGATGGTATGAAGTGGTTGCTGATGATCCAAAGATCGCCTGTGCGGGGGCTTCCGCCCCCAGGAGATGCTGGGCATGATATTCAGTCGTACCGTCCTTTTCTACGCGGCGCCACCGATTATCCTGGGGACCCTGTTCACGGCCTACCGCGTCTGGTTCTCGGGGAACCCTGAGGACTCCGGAAAGGGGGCGCCGACGCCCAGCGCCATGACGCTGCCGACCGACCCGGCGGACCCCTTTGGTGGGGGCGCTGCAGGGGACGGCGGACGCGGCGCGCTGCCCAAGCCGGTGCATAGCGCAGCCGTGCTTCCCCCGACCGCTGCCGGGGCGCCGGTAACGGACCTGGACTCCGCCGCGCGGCTGCTACAGGAGTTGGCCGCGGGGATATTTGCGGCCTTTCCCGAGGCCGCCGAATGGGCCAAGTACCCTGACGCCATCGTCCGGGCAGTGGCGGCGGTTGATTGCATCTCACTGGGCGGCAGCCCGCGCCGCCAGTTACCCTTCCTGGTGCCGACGCAGCCGTTCCGGGCCAAGCAGACGGCGACCGGCTGGGTCATTGACCCGGTTTCCTACGGCCGCTACGATCGCGTGGTAGGCGTCTTCTGCGCCGGCGACGCAGCCCAGGTAGCGGGGGCTTACCAGCGCCTGGAACCCGCCCTCGACCTGGCCTACCGTAAGCTCGGTTACGGGGACCGCCGCTTTCGCGAGGTACTGGCCCGTGCCGCTGCGGAAATCCTGGCGGTGCCGGTGCCGACGGGACCGGTGCAGGTCGTTTCTACCGGCCAGATGTACTCCTATGCCGACCCGGCGCTGCAGGCGCAGAACGATGCCCGCAAGCACCTCCTGCGTACCGGACCCGAGAACATCCGTAAAGTCCAGGCCCGTATCCGCGCCCTGGCGGCCGCGCTGAAGCTCGAGATTGTGGCGCCCTGAGCACCGCCCCAGGGCTGTTCGTAAGCCCTCACGGCGCGGGTATATTCCAGCGCTGTGGGGCGCATGCCAGGTCAGCTTCGCCATTCGGGCGTAGCTGGCGCTATGGGTCGCCCCTCCGGACGTGATGCCCACCATGGCCAGTTACGAGGACTTGTGGTACGCCGCGAAGAGCACGCGGATCGTCTACTCGCCGCCGAAGGTGCTGGAGACCTTCGGCGAGACGAGCGTACGTTATTACATGCTGACCGAGGTGCTGGATGCCGTGGGCCAGTTGCGCCTCCGACAGGGCCAGGTCACCGCCCAGCGCCCACGCGTTATCATGCCTCGCTACTTCGTCAACCAGGCCTTGGTCAACTTCGGGCCGGAGGCCCGGCAGTATATCGAGGGGGCACTGCGCAACACCGAGGGTCTGCGCATCATCGAGTACGGCCTGCAGTTCCGCAAGGAGGAATACAGCGAAGAGGTGGTGCAGGGCAATCTCGCCGACGTGGCCGACCAGGTGGCCAAGGATGCCAAGACCAACGATCACGACATCTGTGGCGTGATTGTCGGCGTGGACGACCACTGGGAGGTCTCCCTGCTGCATTTCATCCACGACGTCGTCCGCCGCTCGCTGCCCCAAAACACGCGGGACATGGCCAGCCGAGGCCTGTTGCAGGCCAGCAGCCACAATGTCCCCAATGCGGTGCGCATCGAGATCGAATCGGACTTCCGCGCCGCCCACGGTAGCCGCGACAAAGCTAAGACTCTCGGCGAGAAATTGCGGGGTTATGGCCTGTTCGAGGAGTACGAGGATCGCTTCTACGAGCTGTTCCGGGGCAGCCGCTGAGAAGCCGTGAAGAAATGGACGTCTGAGGCTGGACCTCGCCGACCTTGGCGCTGGCCTCGTCGGTCTCTGGGTAGCACCTCGCCCTGGTCGGCGTACCGCCAGCCCCCTGACCGCAGCCGCCGTCGAACTTCCGCCGTTGCCGCGGGTCCAAGCCCGGGACCGTCACCCCGACATGGCCGGGCATTACGCCCGCCGGGAACGGCATCAGGAGACCCCAGATGAAGACGCCGAGAATCGTGATCACCACCCTCGCCGCCGCGGTCTTAGCGGCCGGCGCCTGCCTGGCTCAGGCACCCACCCCGGCCAAGAATGCGACCCCTGCCGCAACGACGCAAGTCAAGGCTCAGACGACCTGTCCGGTGATGGGCGGGGCAGTCAATAAGAGCCTCTTTGTCGACGCCGAAGGGAAGCGCATCTATGTGTGCTGCGGCGGCTGCATCAAAAACGTCACGAAGGAGCCCGCTAAGTACATTAAGATACTGGAAGACCAAGGCGTAACGCTGGAGAAGACGCCGCCCCCGGCTGATGCCACCAAGGCCCCGGCCGCCGAGCCGACGAAGGCCCCTGCCGCCGCGAAGTGAGACACACCCGTCGGGCCGGGACGACCCGCTCCGGCCTGGCGGGATCGCTTCAGCCGCGCATGCTCTCGGCCAGCCTCAAGCTCTCCTCGAGGTAGAAGCGCCAGTTGCGGATTTCGTGGGGTTTGGGCTCAACGTTCTCATCATAGCCAGAGCAGGGACAGAGCACGAAGCGGCGTCCGCGCCCCGCCTCCAAGGCCGCCACAATCTTGGGCCGCAGAATCTCCGGCGTGCCCATCATGATGTCGTGCGTCTCGATATTCCCTTCAAGCCCCATGCGGTTGCCAACCCTGGCAAAGGCCTGAGCCAACGTCATATCGCCCATCGGGGGCGGTTCGATGGGGTTCAGGACATCCACGCCCAGGTCGGCGAAGCGTTCAAGAACGGGGTTCATGCGGCCGTGGCAGTGTACCCAGACGCGGCTGCCGGCGTTGTGGATGAGGTCGATCAAGGGCTTGTCCAAGGCGGCCACGTAGCGGTCGAAGTGGGCGGGTGACATCAGCGGCGGAATGCACAGTTCGGGGCCGACCCAGCCGAACACACCACGGACGCCTGCCGCCAGCGCCGCCTGCACATGGACCCGGATGCGCCCGGCAAAAACCGTTATCGCCTCAAGCATCAGGTCGCCCGACTCCCAGCTCCAGAGGGCGAAATTCTCCGAACCGATCAGGCGCTGCAGGCCGTACATGGCATGGTCCAGGCCGAACATGGCAATGCCATTGCTGCCCACGTCTGCCTGCCGACGCTGCCAGTTATCGAGCGAGAACGCGAAAGGCTCATAGGGCAGCGACAGAAGCTTGCGGATGTCGGCCGGTTCCTTCAGGTAATGGGTCTTGTGGTAGCCAGGACGATTGCAGGTGCTGGCCAGGAAAACCTCTTCGAGGTCACCGAGGGGAGTATGAAGCACGGTCACCTGCTCAGCCCACTCGGGGGAGTCGGCAGGGCGCTGACTGCTCTGGGTAAACTCTCCCGCCCGCCGACCGGCGTACAGCGAGAACGGCGACTGCGCCGAAAAGACCAGATCGGTCGTGCGCAGACCCAAGTCGCGAATCGGCTCATAGTCGGCATGCCGCGGGCGACGAGCGTTGTCGCACCCCCAGAGCTTAACCGCTGGCCGATCCGGAACCCGGCCGCCAAAAATGGCATCCAAACGCTCGCGTCCTGTCATCCTGCGCATGGACAATCCACCTCCTCAAGCCGAGGCTGTTTTCCCGCGGCTCCGGCCAGGGCCTGCCAGCCGCGTAGGGAGTTGGCACTTGCTGAAGTACCATCGGAACATCGAACGTCCAACGCCAAACGTCGAAGTGGGGAAGCCGAGGAGACAACGCCCATCTCGCGGCACATTGACAGATGCCTACTCCCTTACCGCTCAGAACCTGTGAAGAAACCACCCCGGCCCACCACCGCCTGGAGTCGGCGGTCCTGCTTCCCGCCTGCGGGAGGCTTCCGCCGTAATCCCGCTTTGCGGAGGACTGAATTTCGGCACAGCTTCTCAGCCCTTACCGTACACGCTTACCACGGGCTGCCAAGCGCCAAGCGCCCGGCGGGCGCAAGTCAGCTCCGTAGGGGTTTGCTGGTATGAGAACCGCAGAAGGTCGAATGACCAAAGGCCCATGACGAAGTGCAGAATCCCCTGCCGGGGCACCGGAGTTCTCTGGCGGTCAGGTCCGGCACCTGCCGGGGATCCTGCTTGTATGAGACTTGCAGCAACCTCGTAGGACACCAGGCGCTTCCCATTCCGCCC
>CAIZKT010000475.1:0-2152 GCA_903933565.1 uncultured Victivallales bacterium
CAAAGAACGCCCGGTGAGGGCACCGGGCCTACAGCGGCGTGCGCTCGCTATTGATCGGGTCGGGTGCCGGGGATTGCGCCCCGGCACCCTCCCACACCACCGGACGTGCGGTTTTCCGCATCCGGCGGTTGAACGCAGCCTCGATTTCATGGCGCGACAAGGTCTGACGGCATCACAAACCCCCAGCGCCGCAACACCGCGTTGCTCAACGCCGTCTGCAAGCTCGGACTGGCCGCCATCCGCCACGCCCCCCGGCCACTGTGCGCCACCTGCGCCAGGCGCTCGCTCAGTCCCAGTTGGCGCCGCTTCCGCCGCCGGCCCCGCCAGTCGTGCCACCGTTCCCAAAAGCATTTCCGAATGTGGCGGCGTATCCAGCCTTCCAGTCCAAAGACGTTCCGGCGGCGCTCGGCCAGGCCATAGTAGGCCCACCAGCCGCGCACGTAAGCACGCCAGCGGTCCCGCAGTTCGCTACTGCTCAGACTCTGGCAGCTTCGCCATAACTCCCGGACTTTCTGCTCGAATCGTTCCACACTCTTAGAGGCAACTTCGATCTGTCCCTTCGGGTTGATCGTGAACCCAAGGAATTTGCGTTCCCAGGGCCGCCCCACTCCGCTCTTGGTCGCATTGACTTCCAGCCGCAGGTGTTTCTTGATCCAGGTCGTGAGGCTCGCCAACACTCGTTCCGCCGCGCGGGGACTGCGCACGTAAATGTTGCCGTCGTCCGCATAGCGGCAGAAGGCCAGGCCGCGCCGGGTCAGTTCTTGATCCAGCGCATCCAGATAAATGTTGGCCCACAGCGGCGAGAGCGGCCCGCCTTGCGGCGTGCCTTCGTCGCTAGGTTGCACCACCCCTTCGATCATCACACCTGCTCGCAGGTATCGCCCAATGAGTCGCAGCACCCGTTTGTCGCGGATCGTCTTGCCGAGGCGCGCCATCAGGATGTCGTGGTTCACGTGGTCGAAGAACTTGGTGCTGTCCATGTCCACCACCCAGTTCTTTCCCCCTTGGGCGTAGGTTTGCGCGGCGCGCACCGCGTCGTGGGCACTCCGTCCCGGTCGGAAGCCGTAGCTGTGGGGACTGAAGGTGGGGTCGAAGATGGGTTGCAGCGCCTGCAAGAGCATTTGCTGTATCCATCGGTCGAGCACCGTCGGTATCCCCAACAGGCGAGTCCCGCCGTTGGGCTTGGGGATTTCCACCCGCCGCACCGGGCTGGGCACCTACGTCCCGGCCAGAAGCTTGGCGCGGATGGTTTCCCAGTGCTGCCGCACGTGGTCGCGCAGTTGTGCGGTGGTCATGCGATCAATGCCCGGGGCGCCTCCGTTACGTGTGACCGCCAGCCAGGCGTTCGTGGCATTGTCTCGACTGACCACTTGTTCCATCAGGTCTTCGTGCATTGCTTTCTGTGGTGAGTCCCGCAAACGGGTCCGGCTCGCCGCGTCGCTCCCGGTGCTTGAGGTGGCTTCTCCACGGGGGCACCGGTTCTGCTAGGCCAGGGTGGCGACCGCAGTGGTCACGCCCCGCTGTTTCACTCGGCTTCGCGCCGGTCTCGTTCAGGTTCTCATTGAGTTTTGCTCTTTCGTCCTTTGGCCCTTCGCTGTTCCCGGCTTTCGCCGGGCGTCGTCGCTACTATGGCCGCTGCTGACTTCCCCCGGCCTCTCGGCCAGAGGATCTCCCTGGGTCAGTGCCGCCCCTGTCCCTTCGCGCCGTCGGGCTCTACGTGCGCCGTTCCATGACTCTTGGGCTTAGCGCGTCCTAGCCTGCTCGCCCACGGTCGCCCGCCTCACTGCCCGTTCGTGTTCCTACGGTCGAAGGTTGGCCTCCGGCCCTTTCGCGCGAGTCCCTTGCGGTTCCCACCTGGCCGTTCGGCTACGGTTGTCGTCATCACCCCGTCGGGGACGTTTCACCCCGAAAGGTTCGGCACCTGCCAGGCACACTAGGCCGGGTCCCCTGACCCGGCGCGCTGGGACTCAGCTCGTTTCCGTGCCGGTTGGAATTCGTGCTCACGGCTCAGGAGTTCTGAGTCTCAGGCCAGTTACGTTCGCGGGCGATTCCGGATGGCGTTGTTCGCGAGCAGCGGTAGGTCAGAGCGGCAGCGCAGTGAGCCAGAAGCGCAGGCGCAGGAACCGCTGCGACGCGCCTCCTGCCAGGGTCG
>CAIZKT010000476.1:0-7864 GCA_903933565.1 uncultured Victivallales bacterium
CCCTCCAGGCGATCCGGCGCGTCCCGGCCGGATCGGAAGGGGAACCGCGTCAACAAGTCACATTCCGGTAGGTCCGGCCGCAGCCGGGGGCTCGGCTGAACCCTGAACCCGGGGACCTGAGTAGTCGCCACCTACGGAACTGACCTACGCCTCTATGGGCTCCTGGCTGCCGACCGCTGCACAAATGACTTCCAGGCCTCATCGGCAGCGCGGCGGCGGGACGGATCGCTCTGGACGGCCATGCCAAGGGCTTCCTCAAGCGCCCGGCGATCACCAGCATCCCGGGCGAACTCGGCAAGCCGCCACCAGGTGGCCGCATCGGCCCGGCTGACCCGGACCAGGCGCTGCAGCCAGTCCGCCTCGGCCTTGACGTCACCCAGACGCCGGGCGCACTGTGCCAATCCCTTGAGTATCTGCGCCTCGCCGGGACGAAGGGCCGCCGCTTTGAGCAGGGCGGTACGGGCGCGGACGATACTGCCCTCGGCCATCTCGCGCTCGGCCAGCCAGACGAGGTAGTCGGCGGCGGCCGGGTCCCCGGGCCTTGCCTCGGCAAAGCGCTGCGCGAGTCGGCCGACGTACTCCGTGGCGCCCGCCCGCCACTCCGCCTCCAACCAGCGCTGACGGATCCCCCGGTCGGCAGGCAGCAGCGCGCACTGAGCCTCCAGATGCAGGCGGGCTTCATCCCACTGCTCCGCCGCCCAGAGACGGGCGGCGAAGGCGCCGTGCAGTCGTGGGTCGCGGGGGTTGCAGCGACAGGCGGCCCGCAGGGCCTCCCAGCCGGCCGCCCGCAGGGCCTCCGCTTCAGGGCCGACGGCACCGGTCGCCTGGACGCACAGTCGGTCACCGATCTCATACCACGCCTGCCAATAGGTAGGGGTCTCGCGTAAGAGGCCGACGAGGTCCGCGCTGGCAGCCTCGGCCAGCCAGGCATCGCGGTCGCGGTAAAGAGCGCGCCAGCCGGGCCCGCGCCAGCAAATGCACAGGCTGGTGGCGAGGAGAAGCCCAAGGGCGAGGCGTTCTGGCCAGGCGCGGGCCCGGCCGACAGGGGCCGTCCCGCGGTGGCGCCGCGCCGACGGGCTGGCGAGACCCGCCAAGGCAGCCACAGTCCAGGCGCAGAGGGGCACCCGCAAAGGGATGTCAACCAGACTCTGAAAAGCGCAGGCAGTCAGAGCGGCGCCCACGCCGGCCAGCAGCGGATAGGGTAACCTCGGGTGAGCCCCGCTGGAAGGGCCCTCGGCAACCCGGTTCAGGCCGGTCTTCCGGCGCGCCTGGCGGCGGGGAAGAAGCGTCCGAGCCAGGGGCAGGCAGCAGGCTCCGACCGTGGCCGCGAGCAGCAACGTACCGAAGAGGCCGCCTTCGGCAAGACTCTGCATGACGTCACTCTCGGCATGGGTGGCCTGCTGGCCGGTCGCCCAGGTGGTGACCTGCGGGAAGAGCATCCCAAAGCCATTTGCGCCGCAGCCGGCCAAAGGCGCCCGGGACCACAGCCGGACGCTGTCCAGCCACACCGGCCAGCGGGCGCCCAGCGCGGTGGCGGTGTCACGCATCCCGTGCAGGCGGCCCTGGAATTCGGCGTCGGGCCACAGCGCAACCAGCAGAATCGCACCGACGCTGGCAAGTGTGGCAAAGACGGCAGCCGCCATGCCGCGACGCATCCAGAGCAGGGCTACGACAATGAGACCCAGCAGCGCGGCCGCGCTGCCGCCACGAGAATGGGAACACAGCACGGCAGTCAGTAGAACGATCAGACAGGCGCCGTAGAGCAACCGCCCACCGGGGGACACGTTCAGCGGCGCCTCGTCGTCTGCCCCGCTGCTTGAGGAAGGGGTCTCACGGAAGGGCCCGGACGAAGGGCAGGCGAGAGCCAACGCTAACGGCGCGAGAAGAGCGCAGAAGCCGGCAAAATGGTTCCGGTTGACGAACGGACCGAAAGGGCTGCCACCGCCGATCTCGGCGACCGGGTACCACCAGACCAGAGCGTCGCCCGACGGGATCAGCGAGCGCCCAACCATGCCAGCGGCCGCAACCAAAGCTCCCAGAACCACCAGGGCTTTGATCGTGGCCACACGCTGCTGCGTGCGCAGGGACGCCGTCAGGCAGACCATGCCCCCCGCCCCGAGCATCAGCATGAGCCAACGCAGGGTGCCACCGGCATGGAGACTCAGGCGCGGAACGGTGGGCCCCACGGGAGAGAGGCCGCACCGCGAGCCGTGCTGGACCGCAAAGGCCTGGATGTCCGCCCACGCCGCCGTACGCCAGGGCCCCGCCAAGACACCCGCCGGCAGCAGGGTGAAGAGAGCCCACGCGGTAAGCGCCAGCAGCAGCCACACGCAGGCGCGAAACGAGTCCTGCGTCGGCAACGGGCGCACGCAGGCGACGGCCAACAGCGCCACGGCCATGGGCGGCGTGACCCCGGGCACAAGCCCGGCCCCAAGCACCGCCAGGCAGCCCAGAATGAGGATGGGAAGGACGCTCATGGAGTCAGGAGACGGAATGGTTCGCCGCACGCCCTTTGGCGCCGCGCAAGGTCACCAGGAATGCACCGCCCGCACTCCCACACCCTCAGCCTCAACTCGTCGGCGGTTCTGGAGGCGTCGCGGCCCCGGCAATCTCGCGCTTCTTCGTCTGCTCGCCGTAGGGCCGGGAGTAAGAGTAGTAGCGGTAGTAGCCGTAGCCGTAGTCGCGATGGCCGTAGCCGTAGCCGGAGTAGCCGTAGTAGCTGCGCGACAATTTCTGGATGTCGATGCAGTTGACGCAGAAGCCGAGAACGCGCGTTCCCTCCAGCCGACGCAGGAGATGCTGCAGTTCCGCCAGGCGGGTCTTGCCGAACCGGGCCACCAGCAGCACGCCGTCGCAGGAGCGCGCCATGACCGCGGTGTCCATGACGCGGCTGACGGGGGCGGTATCGAAGATGATCAGGTCGTAACTCGCGCGCCACTGCCGCAGCAGCTCGCGCATGCGCTGCGAGCCCAGTTGCTCAGGAGATTCCTGCAGGTACTGGCCCGACGAAATGAAATCGAGATTCTCCTGCACCCCCTGACGGAGCACGTCGTGCCAGTTGGCCACGCTCCCGATCAGTACTTCGGTAAAGCCCTGCCCGGACTCGATACCGAGAGCCTTGTGGAGAGCGCCCCGGCGCAGGTCACCGTCGACCAGCAGCACCCGCTTGCCGGTCCAAGCAAAGACCACGGCCAAGTTGAGGGCGGTGAGGCTCTTGCCGTCGCCGGAGTCGCTCGAGGTGATGGCGAGGGCGAACGGGCTCGTCCCGCCGCCCATGACGTGTTCGAGAGTGCCGCGGACCGTCCGGTAGACCTCGGTGGCGACGTTGCTCTTCTCCCGCGTGACGATGATCGAGTTCGTGCGGCCCGAGAAGGTCTTGAGCAGCCGACCCCAGTGTGGAATACCGCTGACGTAGGTGATGCCGAAACGCTCCTCTACGGCGCCGATGTCCAACAAGGTCGTGTCGAAAGAGTGCAGCAGCACCGCCAGGCCGATGGCCAGAGCCAGGGCCGTGGCGAGGGCCATGGTCATCACCTTCACATTGTTGGGCCAGATCAGCCCCACCAGGGCAGGACGCTCAACCATGCGCGTGTACACGGCATCGATGTTCAGCACGTTGCCCTCCACCACGCGCTGAAACACCGCGTCATGGAGCTTCTGCAAGTGCTCGACCTTGGCGCTCAGCGTCTGGTACTGGGCCCGGTCGGCGACGCTGAGATTCAGCTCCGCCCGCCAGGTGTTGATGGCCTGATCGAGAGCCTCCTGCTGGACCGCCACGGCGCGCAAACGCTCCTGCATACGCTTGATGGCCATCTCGGCGGTCAGCTTCAGATCGCGCCGAACCCCTTCAATCTTGACCATGAGAGCGCGCATCTTGGGATGCCCGTCCTTGTAGGTCTTGAGTTCCTCGGCATACTGCGCTTCGATCCGCGCGAGTTCAAGCTCGCGAGACTGCCAATCGGCCTGTTCGCGGGCGATGGGCGTAGCGACCTGGTTTTGCTCGGTTCCAGCCCCGGAGTTGAGCAGCATCTGGCCGAGCGTAGCCTGATGCGTCTCCATGGTGAGGCTCAGGACCTCCTGAACGGTGCCCGCACTGAGCTTGTCCAGCATGGCGAACTGAGTCTCGAGCATGGCGCCCTCCATGCGTAGAGCATTCTGGCGCTGAATCAGGCTGGCAAGAAAGCGCTCGTCCCACTTCGCCTTGGCTTCATTGAGCAGGACGCTGCGCTCGGACAGGAACTTCGCCAATTCGTCCTGGGCGTCCTGGAGTTGCTTGTAGACATTCTCCCGTTCCGTCTTGAGACTGCGCAGGGTCATATCGTTGGCGGCAAGGAGTTCCGCGCGCCGCTGGGCCTCGTACTTTTCAAGCAGGACGGTGAGGTAGGCCAGGGCGTACTTGCCAAGCGTGGCGTCGACGCTGACATCAAGCATGGTCTGAGCGGCGCGCATCGGACTGATGCTGACGCTGGGAGACCCCTGACCCGCGGGCATCTGGTCCCGGTACTCGTCCAGCAAAGCATCCCGAACCTGGCCATTGAGCAGGCCACTTTGCAGCAGGATCGACCGGCGCGTCACTTCCTGGTCCACGATATACACCGCGGTGGGACCGGCGCCCCCGGCAAAGGTCAAACGAGGATCCTGCACAACCTCGATGCGGCAGGTCGCCCGGTACAGCGGCGTACGAGTGTAGATGTAGGCAAAACCGGCGCCCGCGCCCAGCAGCAGAAACAGTAGGATGAGCCACCAGCGGGACAGCACAATGCCGATGTACTGCCGGATGTCGGGCCCCTCGCCACGCCCAGGCCCCGCCCCGCGCCCGCCCTCGCTGCCGGCAATCGGCGCACCGGGGTACATGGGCGGCGCACCGGGATAGACTGGCCCCGTGGGCGTGCTTGCGGGCGGCGAGCCCGCGGGCAGGTCGCCCGCGCTTGCCTGCAATCTCGGTTGGGGGTCAGCCTGAGCTGCCACGGGGTCACCTGATCTCAGAAGTTGACGACTTTCTGGGGCACGATGATCATGTCGCCGGGAAGGAGATTGACGTCTTTGTCAAGGAAGCCGTTGTCGATAATCTCGCTGGCATCGACCTTCTCTTCCTTGCGCGAGCCATCCGCACCGTAACGGATGAGCCGGACACTCTTGCTCTTGGCAAACTTACTGAAACCGCCCGCTTTGAAAATGGCCCGCATCAGCGTGCGCTGCTCGCCCGGGGAAAAGCGTACGATGCCGGGTGCGTTGATCTCGCCGACGATGACCACCTGACAGTCGTCGCTGGTCATCACTTGGTGTGACGCGCCGTCCTGCCCCGGCACGAAGAACACATCGCCGTTACGCATGGGCACGCGTGCCGTAACCGCGGCGTCGCTGAAGACGGCCATCAGGTCCACGGGAACCCGCTCCGCCGTCCCGGCGCTCTCATTCTGCCGCATGATGTACGCTTTCGCTGGCGCCGCCCAACTGGTGAGGCCGCCCATCTCGCTGACCAGCTGCATCACACTCATCTCGCCCTGGGGCGGCAGTTCCACCACGCCAGGCGACTTGATGGCGCCGTAGACATAGACCTTGCCCGGCGCTTTGCGGATCAGGGCAACAGAGATGCTGGCCTTCTGATAGAGGTCCTTGCACAAGGCCTGGGACAGAGCCGCCTCAGCCGCCGCGCTGGTCATACCCGCGATCCGGAACTCGCGCAGGTAGGGCAAAGGAATGGTCCCGGCGGTGGACACCGCCCCGTCAAAGCTGATTTCTGCATCCTCAGCCATGCTCACGCGGACGCTGTCGCCAGGGCCAAACACGGGCGCCGCCTCTTCGGCCCGGACACTCAGTGCGGCGCTGAAAAGGACAGCCCCCAGGAAAACCCGCCACGGCGCCGAACGCCTACCCCAGGCCGTTGCCCGCCTGTCTCTGGATGTCTCACGAGAGAACACGACCCCTCCTCTGCCGTCAGGGCCGCCCACGATGACGCCCCGGCGGCAGCCAACCGGCCCCCCCGCCGCCCGGCACGCACGGCGGACAGGCGAGGCGACGACCGCATGCCAATATAGCCGGCCCGTCGGTCCAGAGAACTACAAGCGATGCACTAAGCGCAGAATCACGCTATTCCGGGTGTACCCACCCCCGCCGCGGTTATCCGCAGCGCGCCACTCCCAAATGTAGCGCAGATCCAGCGTCGTGTCGCGGGTGAGACGATAGCCCAGGCCAAGGCCCGCCCGATACAGGCTGTAGCTGGCGCCACCGTCAGACTCGCGGCTATTGATGTACCCCAGGTCGGCATTGACCAGCAGGTCCTCGCGCAGCATGTACGAAAGCGTGTACTGCGTAATCCATTCCTTGGTGAAATTTACGTTCTGGCTCAGGGTGCCCTGTTCCGCGCCGTAGGAGGTGACCAACCGATGCGTCATGACCGGGCTGTTGGCATAGCGAATGCCCCATTGGGTGGTCAAGCCGCTGTACTGTTCGGTGGCCGTCCCGCGGTTGCTCGTATTAAAGGACACCTCGCTCAGCCCGACGCTGCCGCTGACCACGAAACGCTCGCTGCTGCCGTACACCAGCGCCGCGCCGCCCGCCAGCGAATCGGAGTCGTTGTGCTTCCCCATTGTGTAGTGGTACATGCCGAACCGCCCATAGGGGCCCAGCTGCAAGTCGCGGTTGAGGAAGTGCAGCAGGACGAGGTCGAGGAAGTCGCTGTAGAGGTTCTGTTCATCGTACTCCGCCTGGTCCGCCCACTGGTTCGTATGGGTGAGCTTGACCGCGCCGTTGGTGTAACGTGAGAACTCGTTGCGGTACTGCGCGTTGAGAAGGTTGCGGTTGAGGGCGTAGGCACGGCTCCCCTGGCCGCCGCCAGAGAAGGCATCGAGATTGCGGGTGAACTCCTCGCTGGCGCTGAGCAACCCGCTCTGTCCCAAGCGGAAGTCGAACCCGAGCTGCGCATTCGCGGCGCCATCCGTACCGCCGAGGGTAAAGCCTTCGTCGTTCGCCCCTGCACCACCAAAGGCGTACCTCTTGTAAGCCAGGCTGAGCCCGGAGTAAATCTGGAAGCCCGGATTCAGCGGCCAGTAGATCTCGGAGTAGAGCACCGGCGAGAGCGAGAAACCGTCCTGCTGGTCAGCGCTTTGCGCGGACGTCAGGTTGTCGTCATACTTGGCTTCCAGCCCAGCGGAGAGTTGCAGGCGCAGACTACCCAGCTTGACCGTGTAGTCTTCCTCGGCTTGGCGGCTGTACTGGTCCACCACGCGGTTGTAGCTCGCCGAGCGGTACAAGCCCTCCGTCCGCCGACCCACCAAAGGCGACATCTGGATGCTGGTGCCCGAGAGAGAAAGCGTGCCTGCTGCCACCAACCCCGCCAGGACGGTCTTGGACCATCCTCTATGGGCACGCATGAACAACATCCACAAATCCCATAACACCACAGGGCGACCACGCTAACCATGGTCGCCACGCCTTATCTATCTCGTCCGAACAGGCACGCCCCCGGCAGTCGGGGATACGCCAATCCACGCACGGATGCGGAACACGCTGGGATGCGGACATTAAGCCATATACTCACTATCCTTTACCGTACCCAACCAGCCAGCCTATTTCAAGCACCCCAGAGGCCAGGGGCCGCAGGTCACTGAACCCTTAACCCTTGTATGAGACTTCCAAGGTGCAGGCCCGTCGCAGCGCGGGTATGTCGTCGAGCCTTCAGGCGGGTTCAATGGGGGGGGCGAAACCAGCTAACCCGCCGCGGCGGGCTCTACTACGTACGCATTGTGGCGCAGGCTGGAAGTCTCATGCCGGCATGTCCGGCATCCAAGCCGGGGGCTGGGCTGAACCCTTGTATGAGACTTGCCGCAACCTCGTAGGACACCAGGCGCTTCCCATTCCGCCC
>CAIZKT010000477.1:0-2338 GCA_903933565.1 uncultured Victivallales bacterium
CCAGATTACCTGGCCGCACCGCGTGGCAAATCCGCGCAACACTCGAAGTGGAGTGATGGCAGAGCGTGAATCGACTGACCATTGACCTCTCTGCGCCCTCTTCTCCGACACTCCGTGCCTCCAGCGCAGCGGGTGGTGAAAACAGTTACGAAACACCAATTCCAGGCGTACGCCCTTGATTGGTGCTGAGAACGACAAGGCAGGACTGGTCCTGAACTGCCATGAAGTGCCGAATTTGCTATGTTCGATTTTATGGGGCACGCGCAGGCCAAGGCCGCTGGGGGGCGATGTAATTGGCCATTGGTTATTGTTTTCGACACTGGCGCGTTCCGGCGGCTGCGGCCCTTCGGCAGGCTCAGGGTATCCCGCGCGACGGCGCTTTAGCGGCAGGTGGCGTCGACAGGAAAAGCGGCCCCGCTGGCGGTGCCATCCTCGTCGCGATCGTGGTCCTGATCGTGGGTTCGCTCAGCGGGCCATGCGGCAACTCGACACAAAACGCCGGGTACCGGCTCAAAAAAAACCGCAGCGTTTCGGTTTTTTTCATCGCGGTAAAGAGCCTTTCCGTCACCTGCCGGCGGGTCCGGCGGCTCCACCCCGGCCTGGCCGGCCTCTACGCCAGCAATCATCATGCTACGGGCCGCTCCGGCGGGCTCGCCCCGCCGGCCGGCTGAGATCCGCAGCCAGCCGCGCCACCAAAGAAAAAGTACCCAGCGCGAGAAACGGTCGTGCCGGCGCTCCTCGCGCTTGCCTGATGGGAATATATATCTTGCCCTGCGTCTGGCTGGCGGACCGTCTTGCGCCGCCAGCGGCCAAGGCCGCTGGGGGGCGATGTAATTGGCCATTGGTTATTGTTTTCGTCACTGGCGCGTTCCTGCGGCTGCGTCGGGTCCGGCGGCCCCGCCCTACCTCCCAAGCGTGGTTCATGCACCTGATCTGAGACACCTTCACGCTAGCTACCTCCACAATTCCCTAGCGCGCAAAAATGTTGTAACATGCCATACCTTGATGTCGGGGTTCGTTACTCATCGCGAAAGGAGCTCTACCTACTATGTTTATGCGCAAACTGAAGTCCGCTGCCGCCGCCATCTCGGTCGCCGCCGCACTGGTCACCACCGCCTCGGCCATGAGCTGGCAGAAAGTCTACGAGGCCCGCGATAAGGGGCTCCCCAAGACCGCTATCGAGAAACTTAAGCCGATCATCGCCGACGCCGTGCAGCACCAGCGCCACGCTGAGGCCATCAAGGCGATCTGCACCAAGATCGCCTTCGAAGGGCAGGTCGAAGGGCACAAGGCCGAGGAGCAGATCACCCGCCTCGAGACCGAGATTTCCCAGGCCCCGGCGGAAATGAGACCGGTCATGGAGGCCATCCTGGCCAACTGGTACTGGCACTACTTCCAGCAGAACCGCTGGCGCTTCCAGCAGCGCACCCAGACCGCGGAACCCCCGGGGAAGGATTTTACCACTTGGGACCTGCCGCGCCTCCTAGCCGAGATCGACAAGCATTTCACCGTCGCCCTTGCGCACGAGAAGGTTCTGAAGGCCACCCCCATCGGGCAGTTCAATGACCTGCTCGAGAAAGGCTCGGTCCCGGACAGCTACCGCCCCACGCTCTTCGACTTCCTCGCGCATGAGGCGCTGGCCTTCTACCAGGCCGGCGAGCAAGGGGCGGCCAAGGCCGAGGACGAGTTCGAGATCCCCGCCGATTCCCCGGTTTTCGACACGGTTCCGCGCTTCCTGAAGTGGCCGCCAGCCACCACCGACGCCGACGCCCGCCTGCTCAAGGCGATCCGCCTCTTCCAGAACCTTCTGGCCTTCCATCAGGGCGACACCAACCAGACCGCCTTTATCGATGCCGACCTCTGGCGCCTGCAGTTCGGCAAGAACCAGGCCGTCGGCCCGGAGTTGGACGAAAAGTACAAGGCCGCGCTCCAGAAGTTCGTGGCCGACTGGGGCGACCACGAGATCTCGGCACGCGCGCTCTTTGCCTGGGCCACGGTGCTCCAGTCCGAAAATGAACGGGTTGATGCGTACAAGCTGGCCAAGCGCGGTGCAGAGGCCTTCCCGCAGAGCGCCGGCGGCGTGCAGTGCTATAACCTCATCCAGCAACTCGAAGCCAGGCAGGTCAGTATCACCACCGAGCGCATCTGGAATGAACCGTGGCCGGTCATCGCGGTCAACTACCAGAATATTACCAACGCCTTCTTCCGCGCCGTGCCGTTGGATTTCGAGGGCTATCTCAGCCGTCAGCGCTGGGGGTATGGCGGCGGCATCTTGAACGGCTTGGACGGGAAGGCGCGGGAGCAGTTTATTGCTGACCTGCTGGTGAAGCAGCCGGCC
>CAIZKT010000478.1:0-3152 GCA_903933565.1 uncultured Victivallales bacterium
CGCCGTTTCCCCGTCTCGCCGTCTCGCCGTTTCCTGAACCCCAGGACCTGAGGTGTCACCACCTACGGAGCTGACCTACGCCCAGGCGGCCCGCGGGCGTTTGTGTCGGACGGGCTGCTGCATTAGGCTGTACGCCAGCACGGCGGAGTGGTTCGAGCTGGCCGCTGCCTGAGGCATAATGATGACATTCAGCCCCGTTTTCGACCTGCGCTGGCTGGCTTTACTGGCCATAGTTTTACTTGTTTTGCCCCTATGGTTTACGGCCCGCAATCGGCGTTTGCAGCCGGCCTCTCTGCGCTGGACGGTGCTGGGTCTGCGCCTGGCCGTCACGGCCTTGTTGATCTTGATCCTGGCGAACCCGGTGGCTAAGCAGGGCAGCGGCTTAAAGCGCCAACCGGTGACCGGCATCGTTCTGGTCGACACGTCGCAGAGCATGTCGCTGGGTGAGCCCAGCCGACTGGAGCAGGGCCGACAACTGCTGCTCGCCGCGCTCGGACCGACGCTGGAGGGGGTGCGCCTCGTCACGTTCGATACTGCGACCTCCATGGACGCCAGCGCTCCCGCCGCGCTCGCTGCCCCCCCGAGGGGCCGTCGCACCTGCCTCGGTGCCGCCCTGGCCCGCGGCGTCGCTCTGGCCCACGGCAGCGGCGTCCGCAACCTGGTCGTGATCAGCGACGGCCGCGCCGACGACCCGGTCGCGGTTGCCGAGGCGGCAAGTCAGGCCGCGGCGCGCGGCATCGCCGTGTCGGTGGTGCCCGTGGGCGAACCCCCGCGGCGGCCAAATGTGGCCCTGATCAACGCCCTGGCCGAACGGCAGGCGCCGGCTGGCAGTCGACTGCCGGTGACGGCCGTGGTCCGGGTGTCTGGAGGTACCGGCCAAACGGTCGAACTGGTACTCGAGGATGGCAGCGGCAAGGTGCTGGCGCGAGACCGCTTCCCCGCCGTGGACGGCACCTACTCGCGCGCCTTGCTGGCAACCCTCGGAGACAGCGATACAGCGCTGCGGCTCAGGCTGTTGCCGCTGGAGAACGAACTGAACCCGGAGGATAACGCCCTGGCCTTCACCGTGCGTGCCTCTCGCCTCCCTATCCGGGTTCTCTACATGGAGGGCTCAAACCACAAGAACAAACGCTGGACCGACGTGTGGGAATACGAGTTTCTGCCCCAGGCTTTCAGCGAAGACGGGTTGATCGAAACCGACGTGTTCACCGTGGATCGGCAAGTCGCCGATGGCGGCAAGCTGTTCAATGTGCGCAAACCCGCCGAGGGCTTTCCGGTCAGCCGCGAGCAACTCCTGGGCTACGACGTGGTGATCTGCAGCGATATCAACCGCACCATCTTCAGCGAGGCGCAACTGGCCTGGACGGTCGAGCTGGTTGCCTCCCAGGGCGGCGGCTTCTGCATGATCGGCGGCTACACCGCTTTCGGCGCCGGTAAGTGGGACCAGACCGTGTGGGAACAGATGATCCCGGTGGACATGAAGACCGAAGCCGAGGGCTACAAGTGGGAGACCGTCACGCCGAAAGTCCCCGATGAGGCCCGGCTCCATCCGCTCTGGCACCTTGACGAAGACCCGGACCGCTGCGCCCGAATCCTGGCCGCACACCCGCCGTTCATGGGCTTCAACCTGGTCAACCGCGCCAAGCCTGCCGCGCGGGTGCTGGCCTGGCACGAGAGCCTGTCCATGCCGCTGATCGCGGTTCAGCCCTACGGTCGCGGGCGCTCGATGGCGTTCGTCTCAGACGCCGCGGGGGGTTGGGGAGAACGTTACCAGACCGAATGGGGCGAGGGCGAGCGCGACAACCGTTACTACCGGCGCTTCTGGGTGAACGCCGTGCGCTGGCTCGCAGAGAACAGCCTATCCGCCCACCGCACGCGCCTGCTGGCCAGCACCGAGGCCGTCAACTACCTGCCTGGCGAAGTGATTCGGCTGCAGGCCCGCAAGACGGGGTTGACCACGCTCGAAGACCTGCGCGGCTGGAAGGTCCGGGCAGAACTGGCCGGCGGCATCGGCGCCCGTACGGATCTCGAACTGGAGGAGCAGCGGGGCGTCTTCGTGGGCGGTATGACCTTACCCGAGGACGCTCCTGCGGTCGAGACGGTCATCCGTTTCGTTGCCGAAGGCCCGCCCGGAACGACGCCAGACAGCGCGGAGGTCTCCATCCGGGTGCTCCCTGCGGACCGCGAGATGGCCGATCCAACGCCAGATCCACGGACCCTGCAACAGCTTGCCGAGCGCACGGGAGGCGAGGTGATCACGACGGCGGGGCCCTTGACGGCCCGGTTGCGCGACGCCGGGGTCGCCGCGAGCGCCGGCGGACGCTGGTTCAAGGTGCCGCGGTGGGATCGGGCCTGGCTGTGGTTCTTGATTACGGCTCTGCTCAGCGCCGAGTGGTTCCTCCGCAAGGCGTCGCTGTTCCGCGCTGCCTGAGCGCTCTTTCGGCGGGTGGCGCGCGTCAGCAAGGTCCGCTATGGTTTCTCAACGTGCCGGCAAAGAGCGCTCCCGTGGGCAGGTGACGAGGTGTAATCATGGCAACTCTTGAGTACCTCATCGACGAACAGCAGTATGTGGCCAACCTTGACGCGGACGAAAACGCGGTTGGCCGCGCCAAGGAGTGCAGGTTGCAGTTGCTTCACGATCCCGAGCTCAGCCGCGTCCACTGTATCTTCCGGCGCCGGGCAGACGGCTCCTTCGTGCTGGTTGACGAAGGCTCCACCAATGGCACCTATCTGAACGAGGAACGGGTCGGCAACGCCGAACTTCCCCTGCGCGAGGGAGACAGGATCAGGATCGGGACCACGGTGCTCGTGTTCCGGGAGCAGCAGGCCGGCCGGACTACTATGCTGTTCACCGAGGTGGAACAGCAGATGAAGCGCGGCGAGGGTTTCCACACCATCATGGGTAAGATTCTGCAGCGGCGCAAGAAGCCGTAAGACGCGGGACGATTCCTCCCCGAGTCACCCCCCTCCTCCAGGAAGCGGCCTGTCGGGGTTTTTTGAGGCTCTTGCAGAACCCCGCGTCTTGGCCCTGGAGCCCGCGATGCCAGCGCCCGTTTCGGGCGGGTTCGCGGTATCCCAAGAGACGTCTGCCCTCCCTAGAGCCCGCGATGCCAGCGCCCGTTTCGGGCGGGTTCGCGGTATCCCAAGAGACG
>CAIZKT010000479.1:0-7958 GCA_903933565.1 uncultured Victivallales bacterium
CCCCTTCAGGGCTCAATCCGCGCTGTGGACGGGTACGCAGGGCGTTGCCCTGGGCTGGTATGGAACGCCCCTTTGGGGCTGAATACCACGGCCCATCCTTATTGCACAGGTTGCTTTATCTTGTAGTTCGCCATTTCCCCGCCTCCTGTTGCGCCTTTGCGTCTTTGCGAGATCATCATCTTTCCATCCTCGAACGTCACGACTGAGGCATTCCGATGCCCTCACTCCTCGAAGACGAGCACGGCCCAGCCGCGCAGCCGCGGGATGGTCACCGTGGCGTAGTTGCCGTCGAGGTGGAAGGCGAGCTTCTCCCGTCCGGGCGCCAGGTAGACCTGCTTCGGCAGGCGGCCATCCAGGCGCAGACGGACGGTGAACGCATTCAGCTCAAGGGGCTCTTCGATCATGTTGACGCCAGCGCCGCGCGCTTCTGGCAGGTAGGCGAGCACGTAGACCATGCGCCGACCCGGCTGCGAGGTGACCGTGACGCGGGTGAAAGCGGGCGCGCCGGGGGCCTGGATCAGCGGTTCCGGCAGCAGCCGTTCCAGCAGGTTGGCAACGATCTGGCGCATGGGCAGGGCCGCGCTGCTGAAGTACGTGCGGAAGATCGGGTGGCTGGCGTGGGCGACCCGGCCGTGCAGGGTCACCGCCGGCCGGCCGGTGCCCTTGTCGGGCGGGGTGTAGCGGAAGCCGTGGCGCCCGTCCCAGATGTTGTTGTAGTAGGGCGCGGTGATGGTGGCCAGGACCTCGGTGCCGGGCCGGGCGGTGATCGCGGTCCCGCGTTCGTAGAGGGTGACGGGCATGTCCGGCATGCCACGGGAGAATTCCGGCGCGAACTCGATGTAGGCCGGATCGAACGGGTCCTCGCCCTGGTAATCCAAGCCCCAGGCGTCCAGAGCAAAGGCGGTCCGCGCCGGGTTGAGCCCGGAAATGCCGCTCGAGAGGATGGCGCCGCCACGCTTGAGGTGCGCTTGCAGGCGCCCGGCGATCTCGGGGGTAACCTCAACCTCGTCCGGCAGAACCAGCACCTGGTACTGGTCCCACGGCACCGCCGTGGTGACGTTGTCGAACTGCATCTTCAGCTCGCAGAGCACTCGGGTGGCGGACTTGGCGGCTTGCACCCCCAGGTTCTTCTTCTGCGGCCGGTCGCCACCGGCCCACCCGTAGCCCGGGTAATCGGAGATCATGACATTGGCCATCTCGACCACCGGGGTCGCGCCCTCGATCCAGGGCTGTAGTGGCCGCAGATGGGCGTAGACGGACTTGTCTAGCTCCATCACGGCGCGGTTCAGGTCGCCGCGCGGATGGAAATGATCGCCGATGGTCGGCGGGATGGCGTTGGCGATGCCGTAGATGCAATCGTACTCGACGCTCGCCGCCGTGCGCACGCCGCCGAAGTCGCCCCAGCTCTTCTGGAAGCGTCCGGTCATGTTCAGCACCGGCTTGCCCAAGGTGCGCATGTACCGGGAGATCAGCGGCAGCAACTCATAGCCCCAGCCGCCCTGCGGCAGGCATTCGAGTTCGAGGTAGCTGCCGAGTTCAGCCTGGGCTTCGTAGTCGATGCCGTTGAAGTAGAGCAGCAACTCGGGGTTGATGGCGCGCACGGCGGTGGAAAGCTGCCGACCCATCGCGAGCATCTTGCGGTAGTTGAAGTCGTTAAGCTGCTCGGAGTGGGTCCAGTCCACACCCTCCGCCTTCATCTTCTCCATGCACTCGATGCCGATGCAGGGCGGCGTGTGAAAACAGTCGAAGAAGAAACCGTCGACGCCATACCACTCCACCACCTCACGGGCCATGCCAACCACGTGGTCGGCGTAACCGCTGTTGTAGCACATGTTGCGGAAGAACGAGTTACCGAATGGCTCGGAGTAGGTGCGCCCGTCGGCGCGCAGCACGCTCCACTCGCGCTTCCGGTAAGCCTCTTCGTGGCTGAGGCCGACGTTGATGTAGGCGCTGATGGCGATGCCCTTGGCGTGACAGGCCTTGGTCAGGTCGCCAAACAGGTCACGACCCATGGCGGCATGCGGGATGCCGAGCTTGGTGGGGTAGTAGGCCGTGCCCAGATTGCAGCGCGCCGGGAAGACAATGAAGTCGACCCCGCAGGCCTTGAACCAATCGGTCATGGCATCCAGGTCGAACGCCAAGCCCACGTCCGGATTGGCCGGCATGGTGTGAAAGTCGAAGAACAGCGCCCACTTCGGAATGTGCATGACCGTGTCGCTCCCGTTGATGTGCCGCGTCTCAGTCCCAATTCGCCCGCTCGCTGCCGTTCCAGGGTCGGCAGGCGTGCCGGCCAGCCAGCGCCAACCCCCCACTCTATCGCGTCGGGGCGCCGAGGGCGAGTCCAGACAGGGCCTCCGTACACCTTCCGACGGCTTTGAACGCTCCTTGAATCATGGCACCGTTTACTGTAAATTACATTTAAATGGAAACGGAGTGTTTGCCATGGCGAGACCCGTACTCAGGGTACCGACGACCGAGGTGACGCGCCATTTCGGCGACTACCTGGCGCGCGTACGCTTTGGGGGTGCGTCCGTCATTGTGCTCAAGAACGACGTGGCCGTGGCCGAACTGCGTTCTCTGCCAGGGCCAGAGGCTACCTTGGGCAGGCTGCTTGAGCTGTACTCCGCCTTTCCCGTCGACGCGGGTTTTGCGGTCGACCTCGAGTCCGTCTCGCGCTCTGACCGGCCGCTGAGGAACCCATGGGCCTGATCATTGACACCTCGGCGCTGGTTGCACTCGAGCGCCGCAAGGCAGATGTGGGCCCCGCCCTGGCGGCGTTTGTCGCGGAACCGGTGGCGTTGCCCATGATTGTCTGGGCGGAATTGTTGATCGGGGTGCGCTTGGCCCGGACAGCAGGAAGCGCGGCCAAGCGCCGCGCCCGGCTTGAGCAACTGCGTCTGCACGTGCCGTTGGTGGAGTTCAGCGACGAGACGGCAGAGCATTACGCCGACATCTACGCCGAGTGCGCCAGCGCGGGAACGCCGCTACCACAGAACGACATGGCCGTAGCTGCCACAGCCCGGCAGCTTGGCTACCGAGTACTGGTCGGCAGCGCGGACGAAGCCCACTTTCGTAGGGTCCAAGGCCTGGACGTGGTCGTGCTGCCGGGTTAGGCGGTTCTGGATCATCACTGGCAACGGCCCCAGTCGGCACCTCCTTGCCGACGGGTTTCTTTGCGTAGACGAGGCCCGACATGCCTGAACGCCTAGCGCTTTCCGACGAGCACACGCCCACGATTCGTCTGGCGCGGGTTGGGGATATGGGTGTCGTCAACGACATCTACAACCACTATGTGCGGCACTCGACCTGCACCTACCAGGAAGATCCCGAGCCCATGGCAAGCCGCCTCGAGTGGTTTGCCCGGCATGGCGCCGCGCACCCGGTGACGGTGGTCGAAGCCGGCGGGCAGATTGTCGGTTGGGGGGCGCTCTCGGCGTACCACGCTCGCAGCGCCTACCGGTTTACGGTGGAGAACTCGGTGTACGTCGCCCCGGGTTTCCATCGCCGCGGGATCGGCTCGGCAATCCTGGGAGATCTTGTCGGCCGGGCCCATACCCTTGGCCATCACGCCATCATCGCGAGCATCGATGCCGACCAGGCAGCCA
Organism: uncultured Victivallales bacterium; assembly: GCA_903933565.1. Lineage (GTDB taxonomy): Bacteria > Verrucomicrobiota > Lentisphaeria > Oligosphaerales > JAFGRS01 > CAILUI01. The sequence continues at coordinate 3,606 of CAIZKT010000479.1, forward strand.
GCATCGGCCTCCACGCCAGATTCGGCTTTGTTGAGGTGGGGCACTTGCAGGAGGTCGGCTTTAAGTTCGGGCGCTGGCTCGGGGTGGTATACATGGAATTACGCCTCGGGAAGGACCGGTCCGAGTAGGGAAGACGATGGCTCTCCCGCAAAGGCGTGGAGACGCTGAGAACGACAGAGAATGGCAAGCACGGAGAACCGCATGAACCCCAATCTGGCGAAACCGACTCTGGCCCAGGTGGCCTGGCAGGGCCTGGAACTGGGCATGTTCATCCACTGGAGCCCGGGCACCTATGAGAACACCACAAGCGGCCACGACAGCCTGAAAACGCCCTTGTCGATCATCGACCCGCAGGGGTTGGACACCGAGCAGTGGGTGGATGTGGCGGAGGCGATGGGCGCGAAGTACATCGTGCTGGTTGCCAAGCACGTCGGCGGCTTCTGTCTCTGGCAGACCCAGACTACGGACTACGGCATCCGCAACACGCCCTGGCGCGGTGGCAAGGGCGACATTGTTAAGGACCTCTCGGAATCCTGCCGTCGGCGTGGCCTCCGGCTCGGGGTGTACCTGTCGCCCCGGGACGACTATTTCGGCGCGAAGACGGGCGGCATCTGCGCCACCCCCGAGAAGCAGGAAGCCTACGGCCGCATGTACCTCCAGCAGTTGACCGAACTCCTGACCCGCTACGGCGAAATGTGCGAAGTCTGGTTCGACGGCAGCAACGTCGTCGACGTCGGCGACATCCTGGCGCGGCACGCTCCGGAGGCCATGGTCTTCCAGAGCCGTTATGCCACCATTCGCTGGGTGGGGAACGAGGACGGGATCGCCACCTATCCGGCCTGGAATACGGTGAGCCGCGCCGACGCGGCGTCCGGTGTCGCCACCAACCAGCATGGCACCCCCGACGGCGAGGCCTGGTTGCCGCTGGAATGCGATGCGCGCATCCGGGCCAACTGGTTCTGGACCCAGGATAACGAGAAGACGCTGAAGAGCCTGGAGCAGCTTATGACCATGTACTACCGGTCCGTGGGCAATGGCGCGGTCCTGCTCCTGAACCACACCCCCGATACCCGTGGGCGCATCCCCGAACCGGATGCCGCCCGCGCTGCCGCCTTCGGCAACGAGATTCGCCGGCGGTTCGGCACCGCCCTGGCCGAGACCACGGGCAGCGGGGAACACCTCGAATTGCCGCTGGACGGACGGCGCCTGGTCGACCATGTGATCATCATGGAAGATATCGCGCAAGGCGAGCGGATCAGGGTGTACACGGTCGAAGGCTGGGACGGCGCCGCCTGGCAGATACTCTGCCGCGGCACGGCGGTCGGCTACAAGCGGATCGACCGTTTCGCGCCGACCCTGGTGAGCAAGCTCCGGCTGAATTGCCTGAAGTCCGCCGCGCCGCCGCTGCTCCGCAGGTTTGCCGCCTATCATACCGGCGTCGCGTTCGGCGAGAGCCTGCCCGAGGTCTCTCGCGCCAGTTTCAAGGTCGGCGAATGGGGCGAGGAGGCCTACTACGGCATCGGCTGGAGCAAGGGCGTCAGCCTGGAGTACGACATCACGGACGCCGTCGATGACGCGGGCCAGTATGCGCTGAGCTTCGTCAAGACCGGCGGCGCCCATGGGATCGAGGTCATTGCGGTCACGGTCTTGGTCGACGGCGTGCCCTACCCACAGTGGGTCTCGCGCACGGACTGCCCGGAAGTCTGGAATCTGAGTTTCCCGGGGGTCGAGAAGAACATCCGTCTGCGGGCTCAGGTCCGGGGCAAGGGCGGTAGCGACTGCACGGGCGTGATCTTCATGACCAGGAACGTGCCGGGTTGACGCGGCGGGGGTGCGCCGAACCCGTCTACCAGGGAGAGCGGCCTCGAGTTCCGTCAGTCGGCGGCGGGGTCTTTGTCTGCCAGCGCCAGGATGGGACCAAAGGCCGCTGCCATGGCGAGGCCGGCAGGGGTCTTGGACTTCAGATAGGCAAAGGGCTCGCCGCTGTCGCCAGCCAGGACGATCTGTGGATCGAGCGGGATACGCCCAAGGAAGGGCACCGCCATATCGGCGCACATTGTTTCGCCGCCGCCGCGCTTGAAGATGTCGCTAGTTTCGCCGCAGTGCGGGCAGATAAAGCCGCTCATGTTCTCGATGACGCCAAGCACGGGCAGGCTCACCTTGCGGCAGAACCCGATCGACTTGCGGACATCGCCGACCGAAACGCGCTGCGGGGTCGTCACCACCACGGCGCCGTCCGCATCCCCCAGAGACTGCGCCACCGACAGCGGTTCGTCGCCGGTGCCGGGTGGGCAGTCCACCACCAGGAAGTCGAGGTCACCCCACTCGGTGTCGCGCAGCAACTGCTGAATCACGCCGATCTTCATCGGCCCCCGCCAAATCACTGCGGTATCGCGGTCCTTGAGCAGGAAACCGACCGACATTACCTTCAGGTTCGCCGCCGCCTCGGCAGGAATCATGCAACCGTCCTCGACATAGGAAGAGTACGACTCCAGGCCCATCAGCGTGGGGATGCTGGGGCCATGGAGGTCGACGTCAAGCAGGCCAACGCGCTGCCCCTGGAGGGCGAGAAAGACGGCGAGGTTCGCGGCGACCGTGCTCTTGCCCACGCCGCCCTTGCCGGAAAGCACGAGGACTTTGTGGCGGACGCGCGCCAGGCGCTCGGCCAGACGCATACGCCCCTCGTACTGCTCGACCGTCTCGCCTTCCATCTGCCCGTGCTGGGCACAACCCGTCTTGGCGCAACTCTTGCAGGTGTCCTGGTCACAAGGCATGAATGGCATCCTGAGAATGACCCTCGCGGACAGCCCGCAGGGCCGGGTTCAAGGTTCCGGGTTCAGGGGTTGGTGGGCGATGTCTGTATATCGCCGTACCATAGCTTCGCGGCGGGGAATACGCTTGCGCCCTGGCGGCTGGAGCCGGGCTGTTTCAAGATAACGGGCGCGCTTGCGGTTGAGTCGCGTTCCGCGACCGCGTCGTGGATCGTTCCGGGCCGGCCGGAACGCGTCGGCCCGTTGGAGGGCGGCCCTGCGTGGTCGCCGCAGCGCTCGCGCAGGAGCGCCCTCCAGGCGTCCGTTGTCCGCGGCCGCGGACTCGGACGGAATCAGAGCCGCCCGGCGGGCCCACCAGGCGGGGGCTCTGACCCGAAGCTGAGGGCGCTTTCTTGAAACGGCCCTGCCCCCCAAGCCGCAGCCGTTGCCCGCCAGCTCTTAGACGGTATGTTACCCGCTTCCGGGTAAGTACATGGGCGTAATCGGTATGGAGTGCGGTATGACGTGGCGCGGCTGGTCAGGGTGGATGGTGCTGGGACTGTGCGGCCTCTGGTCCGTGCGGGCCGACGAACTGGTGCTGGGCGATCACAGCGTCAAGGGCGTGTTCGTCAGTTTCGGCAAGGGCCAATTCCAGTTCCAGACCTGGGACGGGAAGACGGTGCGCGAAAAGACGATGAATGTCCGTAAGTTAGTCCTGGATAAGCCGATCAAGGTGCTGCTGGACAAGCGTGGGAGCAAGGACCCCGAGACGGTGTTGTTCAAGGGCTTCGAGAACGGCCAGTTCCGGCTGCTGCGTGACGAGCGGGACGCGGTCGAGCGCGAGAGCCAGGTGCAGAGTGTCGCGGTGCATCCCTCCGAGCAGTCCTTTACGGGCTACATGGAGCGCGCCAAGCAGGCTCAAGGCGAGGCCGAGGCGGCGACTGAGACGCAGGCGCCGGAGAAGCTCGAGGATCTGCTGGAGATGGGCAAGATCACGGTGATCCATTTCCACCAGCTCGACTCGGTTACCAGCACCCGGCAAGGGGGCTACTGTCGGCGGCTTGCCGATGACAGCCATGGCCGCCTGGTGTACAAGCGGATTACGGTGAGCGGCCCCGGCGACCCCGTGATGACCCGGAATGGCCTGACAAGCCTGCCGCAGTTCTGGTTCTACTCACACACCAAGGCGCTGGTTACCAAGCTCACGGAGCGCTTCACCTCAGCAGACTTTACGGATGCCATCGAGGCTGCACGCCGAGGCTCCGACAAGGGAAACGACCCATGAGGCGGCAAATCTGTTGGACTGAGCGGGCCGAGGATGAGGTGACCTTGGAGATTCGCGTCACCATCCACGCGGGTGAGGTCAAGTGGCAGTTTCTGCGCTCCGATCAGGAGCGCTGGGACTACGAGGCGACCCCCTCCGAAGCGCAATGGTTAGACCTGGAGCGCCGTCTGCAGAACCGCTACCAGCGCGGCCAGGTGGGACTGAAGAAGGAACTTGAGTGGGTCCGCCGGGCGCGGGGGGCGTAGAGGAGATAGTGCCTGGTGGGGCACAAGCTGGAGCGGCCGCGGCTCGCGGCCAGAGCCGACCCGACGGTCGGCG
>CAIZKT010000480.1:0-23118 GCA_903933565.1 uncultured Victivallales bacterium
CCGACGGGCGGCGTTCCCAGGGGGAATGGAGCGGCCGCGGCTCGCGGCCACTACCCCCGCGCTTGCCTCCCTGGAGCCCGCGATGCCCAGCCCGTTTCGGGCGGGTTCGCGGTACCCGCCGGCTCCACAGGCGCCCACTGCCTGGAAAAAGAAACAGCGCGGCGGTCAGCCGCGCAGCAACTGCACCACCAGCATGATATTCAGCGCCAGGATGATGGCCGCCGCCAGCCAGGCCAGGACCGTGGTCAGCGGCCGATTCACGAACTCCCCCATCACGGCCCGATCACTGGTGAAGCGCAACAGCGGCACCACCGCAAAAGGCAGTTGGAAGGATAGGCTGACCTGCGATAGGACCAGGATCTTCAGCGGGTCGAGGCCGAGCCCGATCACGATCAACGAGGGCACCATGGTCACCCCGCGCCGCAGCCAGATATTGGTGCGGTGCCGGATGAACCCCTCCATGATGACCTGGCCCGACATCGTGGCGGTGGTCGACGACGATAGCCCCGAGGCCAGCAACGCCACCGCAAACGCGACACTGGCAAACGATCCCAGCACCGGGGTCAGCGTCCGATGCGCGGTCTCCAGCGAGTAGTCATTGAGGCGCCCCCCCGAAAACGCCGCCGCCGACATGATCAGGATCGCCGCATTGACCAGGAAAGCGCCATTCAGAGCCACCAGGCTATCGATAATTTCGAAGCGAAAGACATCGCGTTTGCGGCGCGGCGAATCGCTGGGACGAACCCGCGTCTGCATCAGGGCACTGTGCAGGTAGAGGTTGTGGGGCATAACGGTGGCGCCGATAATGCCGACGATGACGAGGGCCGAACCCAGCGGTATCGAGGGCAGCAGCAGGCCTCTGCCGATGGCTCCCCAGGCCGGCTTGGAGAGCCAGATCTCGGCCATGTACACCAGGCCGATCACCGCGATCATCCCGATCACCACCATCTCTACCTTCCGGAAACCGTAGCGCTCCAGCAGCAGGATCAACGAAATGATGACGCCGGTCACCAGTGCCGCGGGGAATAACGGTAGCCCGAACAGCAGGTTCAGCCCCACGGCGCCACCCAGGAACTCGGCCAGATCGGTGGCCATGGCGGCCAGTTCGGCGGTGATCCACAGACTCACGCTCAGCCAGCGCGGGTAACGCTCCCGACACACTTCCGGGAGGGACTTGCCGGTGGCGATTCCGAGCTTCGCCGAGAGGAGCTGCAGGAGAATCGCCATCAGGTTGGCCAGCAGGATCACCCACAGCAGCCGATAGCCAAAACGCGCGCCACCCTCGATGTCCGTACCCCAGTTGCCGGGATCCATGTAGCCCACGCTGATCATGAAGGCGGGTCCCAGGAATAACAGCGACCGCCGGATAGCCGCGAGGCTGCCATGGCGGCGCAGGGTGGCCCGCAGCCGACCCAGTTGCTCGCTCAGCCAGGGGGACGATGGCAGGCGCAGATCCTGCACGCTGGCGCTGTCGACGGATACCTGGTTGGCCTCCGTCTTGGCCAGCTCGATCTCGCGACCGTCCACGCGGCAGGTCACCAGGTTGGCCACGTGGTCCGTACGCACCACGGTCACCTGCGCTCCCGGCTTCAGGCCCAGGGCCGCCCACGCTCGAGTCTTGGTGGCCGCGTCCGCCACGGCGACCACCCGAGCCGCATGCCCAGTCTCGAGGTCCGCCAGCGGCATATGCCCAGCGGGCGCCGGCAGCACGAACGCCTGGCCTGCCACCGCGCGTTCGAGAGCCTGTCGCCGGCCACCGCTCCAGACCATCACCAGCCCTTCGGTGCGGTCCGCCACCGTGACCCGCGCGCCGGGCGCCAGGCCGGCCGCCGTGAGCCGGCGGAGAAGCGCTGGCGGTTCGTCCTCGACATGGCTGATGACGCCGACCTCGCCGAGGGGCCAGGCGCTCAGCGGCACCCCGTATTCGTCGGGCAAGTCCTCGCCCGCCTTGGGGATCGGGTCCCCGTGGGGGTCAACCCGCGGGTCACCCAGCTCGGCGGCGAGGGTATTGGCCTGTTCCGGGGAGGTCGTGTGCTCGCGGCGCGTCGCCTCGTCGTGGAGGGCGACGAGGTCATAGCCTTCCCGTTCGGCCAGGAAGCGTTCCCACAGTCGGTGCGCCCGGATCAGTTCGACGGCTCGGGTCAGGCCGGCGGCCGTGGGAGTCAGGGTCTGGCCGTCCAGTTGCGCCCAGCGTCGGCGACCGAGTTCGGCCGCGACGTCAGCCATCTGGCGTCGGGGAAAAGCCGCCGCCCGGCGGACCTCCTCCCAGCGCACCTGCGGCCGACCGCGGCTGAGGTGGTAGAGGGCCTTCAGGGCATCCTCGGTCGCCTCAGGCAGATCGCGTGGCGGCGGGCGCCGTCGGCGCGTCCGCCACAGCCAGATCCCCGCCAGCAGCACCAGCCCCGCCCCGCCTAGCCATATGGGATTCAAGAATACCTCACTGCCCTAGCGCCGCAGGACCCCTTTCACCCCGCCGCCGATCAGCGTGGTGAGGTTCGCCACCACCACCGGCAACGCCAGTCCGCCCGGCGACGCCAGGTAGCGCGGCTCCCAGACCGGTTTGAACTTGTCCTTGTAGCGCCGCAGCCCCTGGAAGTTATAGAAGCCCTCACCGTGGCGGTAGGCGAGGGCCGCCATCTTGTTCCACAGCGGCATGAAAGGATGCGCTTCCACCCCCGCCAGTGGCGCCATGCCCAGGCTGAACCAGCGATACCCGGCCTCACGCCCCCACAGCATCAGGCTCACGAAGAGATACTCCATGACGTTGGCCGGCGCGTTGGCGCCGTAGCGCATCAGGTCCGCCGAGAGCTCCTCCCGGTCGCCGGAACACCACAGATTGGCAAAGGCGACGATGTCCTGACCGTGGCGGACCACGGCCACCGGCGTCAAGGCCAGGTAATCCTCCTTGAAAAACCCCAGAGAGAAGCCCTTCTCGGCGCCGCGCTTGCCCTCCCGCCAGGCATCTGAGACCGCCCGCAAGGATTCCATCACTTCCGGGACCTTTTCGACCGGGATGATCTCCAGCCTGAAGCCCTTCTCGCCGAGGTGGTGATGGACGCGCCGCAGGGCCCGGCGGTCACCCCCGTCCAAGTTAAAGGCCGTCAGGTCGACCCGCGCCTCTTCCCCGATCTTGACCAGCGTCAGTCCCATATCGATATACATCCCCAGCCGGGCGTCACAGACCTCGTAGAAGACCGGATAGGCGCCCTCGCGGTCACTGAGTTCACGAAAGTTCCAGGCGAGTTCGAGGGCGGCGCTGGCCGGACCGACCGGGTCGCCCATGGAGACCCAGCTCCGCCCCTCGATGCCGTACATGATGAACGCCGTACGCTCGTCGTTGAAGAGGAAGTGCTTGTCTCCGAGCAGCGCCAGGTAAGCGGCGGTCTGCGGATTGGCCTGCACGACGCACCGGGCGGCCTCGAGGTCGGCAGGCCCCGGCAGCCCCGGCACCCTCGGTCGCGGACGCAGCACCCGCGACACCCCAAACGCCAGCAGGCAAACCGCGGCGGCGACCATGGCGCGCAACGACCGGGGCGCATGTCCATCCACCGCGAACCGCCACCACAGTTCCCCAGCATACTCCGTGTGGCGGTAGGCAAACAGCATCAGCCAGGCGCAGGAAACCAGGATCATGACGACCGGGACCAACCAGTAGGCGGAGGCCTGGTCGGCATTCAGGGCACCCCGCCGGTAGAAGTGCGGGCGGCAGGGCAGCAGGATGGCCAGCACCAGACTCAGCAGCAGCGCTTCCTCGTAGTCCAGCCCCTTGAGCAGCGACAGGAGAATGCCGGCGGTCAGCAGGATCAAGGTCATGACATAGGCGCTGTCCAGCCGTCGCAACAGCCCCCGTGCCAGGATCAGGAGCAGGATTCCTACCACGCTGCCAAGCAGGTGCGAGGCCTCGATCGTGGGCAGAGGCAGGAAGCGCAGCAGCAGGCCCAGCCGCGAATCCACCGTCGGCGTCGCGCCCGAGAGCAGCAACACCGCGCCGGCGAACATGACCCCCACCGCCAGCGCTGGCGCCACCACGCCCGGCCCCCATAAACCAAAGCGCCCAATGACGGCGCGGGTGCGCTGGCGCAATCCGGCAAATTCATGGACCCCAAACAGGCCAATGGCCAGAAGCAGCGGCAGCAGGTAGTAGATCACCCGATAGGCCAGGAGTGCCCCCATGACGCTGTGCGGCTCGGTCGGCTGCAACAGCGTCAGCACGGCCAACTCAAGCACGCCCAGACCGCCGGGGACCTGCGTGATCACCGCCGCCACCACGGACAGCAGGTAGATGCCCAGGAAGCGCACGTAGCCCCCCTGCGCCGAGGCGGGCAACAGCGCGTAGAGCACCCCCGCCGCCAGCGCCAGATCGCAGGCGCTGACCAGGCACTGGCCCAGGGCAATGGGCAGACGCGGCAGGGTGAACTCCTGCTGCCCAATCTTGAGCGGGCGGTGGCGGAGCCCCGCTAGAAGCAGGTACGCCGCGCCGATCGGGAGCATCACCAGGCCCAGCCAACGCGTGTTGGCAAAAGGCAGGCCCAGCCGGGCCGGAACGGAAAAGGGATCGATCAGAAAGACGGCGCTGCCCAGGGTCAGGACGCCAAGCCAGAAGGTGACCCCCAGAAAGACCACCAGCCCGAGCACTTGGAACGCCGAGAGCCCCCATGACGAGTACAGGCGGTAACGGATCGTGCTGCCGCCCAGCAGCATGCCCAGATTGTGACCGATGCCATAGCCCAGGAATGAGGCCAGCGCCACCCGGCCGACCCTGAGCCGCTGGCCCAAGTGCGCCAGCGCCAGCCCGTCGTAGCCGGTCAGAAGCACGTAGTCCAGCGCCGTCAGCAGGCAGGCCAGCAAGAGCCGCCCGTGGGGAATCGCATGCACCGCGGCGAGGATGTCCCGCAGTTGGTACTGGTGCAGCTCCCGGTGCAGCAGAACCAGCACGGCAGCGAACAGACAGGCAACCACCACCGGGGTCAGCCACTTAAGCCGTCGCGACTGCATGGCGGTAGGGTTCTCCCGTGCGGGGGTCTCTGATCACAGCGTCTTGACGTAGTCGTCGTATTGGCCTGCGGTCATGAGCTTGTCGAGCTGAGCCGGGTGGTCGGGTTTGAGGCGGATCATCCAACCCTTGTCGTAGGCATCCTGCTGGAGCGAATCCAGGTCGTCGGTCAGGGCCGTGTGGACTGCGAGCACGACGCCATCCAGCGGCGCCAACAGCTCCGCGGCGGCCTTGACCGATTCGATCTCGCCAAAAGCCTGCCCGGCCTTGGTCTTGGCGCCGACCTTGGGTAGTTCGATGTAGACGATGTCGCCAAGCTGCTCGACGGCGTAGGCGGTGATGCCCACCGAGACGACCTCCCCGTCCAGCCGGGCCCATTCGTGAGACTTCGCTATCCTCAACATGCCGCACCTCTTCTGCTGGTTGACTGCCGCCGAGCGCTGAATATACCCCGCTTCGGGGCCGTGCGAGCCCCTCGCGCCCACCATCGTGCAGCCGTCGGCAGTCCAGAAGAAGTGGAGCGGCCGCGGCCCGCGGCCAGAGCCGACCCGACGGTCGGCGCTCCCAGGCGGCTGGCTCAGCCCGTGGTGGTCACGCCGAGGGCCTGGAGCGGTAGCGGCGCCGATTCCCCGGCGGCCAAGTGCAGCTCAACCGTACGGTCGCGGTAGCGTACGCGGCAGGTGCCCGCGACCCGGGCACTGAGGCGACCGCCGACCAGGACGCCAGCGCGCCACTCCAGATCGACGACGAAACCGCCGCGGGCACAGAGGCCGGTGACCGCTCCCTCCGCCCAGGCCCGCGGCAGGGCCGGCAGCAGATGCACGGCGCCATCATGGCTCTGCAAAAGCATCTCCGCGATGCCTGCCGTGCCGCCGAAGTTACCGTCGATCTGGAAGGGCGGATGGTTGTCGAACAGGTTTGGCAGGGTGCATGAGGCCAGCAGCGCCTGCAGGTTCTCGAAGGCTAGCTCCGGCTCGGCGAAACGGGCCCAGAAGCTGATGATCCAGGCGCGGCTCCAGCCGGTGTGGCCACCCCCGTGCGCCAGCCGGTACTCCAGCGAACGCCGTGCCGCCGCGGCCAGTGTGGGGGTCCCCTGCAGCGTGATCTGTCTGCCCGGGTGCAACCCAAAGAGGTGCGACATGTGCCGGTGGCCGGGTTCGGGTTCAGCGTAGTCCTCGAGCCACTCCTGCAGGCGGCCGTCGCGGGGACTGATCTGCAGCGGCGCCAGCCGACTCAGCGCGCTCTCAAGCTCTTCCCGGAACGACTCCGACGCCCCCAGCAGCCGCGCCGCAGCGATGCAGTTCGTGAACAGATCATGCACGATCATCAGGTCCATGGTGGCCGCGCAGGTGAACATCGAGACCGTGCCATCGGCTTTACGGAAACGGTTCTCGGGCGAGTGCGAGGGTGAGGTCACCAGGCGCCCGGCGGCCGGGGTTCCCGGCGGTGCTTCCACCAGGAAATCGAGCAGGAAGCGTGCCGCGCCCTGCATCAGGGGCCAGGCCTGGGTCGCGAGGAACTGCCGGTCCTGGGTGAAGCAGTAGTGCTCGTAGAGGTGCTGGCAGAGCCAGGCGGCGCCCAGGGGCCAGATGCCCCAGACCCCATCGGCTGGCACGGCGAAACCCCACACATCCGAGAGGTGATGCACCACCCAGCCGCCGCAGCCGTAGTGGCGTCGGGCCGTCTCGGCCCCGGGGCCGGCCAGCAGGCGTTCCATGTAGTCGAAAAGGGGCAGGTGACACTCGGACAGGTTGGTAACCTCTGCCGGCCAGTAGTTCATCTGCAGGTTGATGTTCGTGTGGAAGTCACTGTTCCACGGCGCGTTGAGCTTGTCATTCCAGATGCCTTGCAGGTTGGCGGGGAGCGTCCCCGGCCGCGAACTGGCCATGAGCAGGTAGCGGCCGAACTGGAAGTACTGCTCCACCAGTGCCGGATCGAGGGCGCCGGCGCGCGCCGCGGCGAGCCGCTCGTCGGTGGGTACGGAGTTCGGCGCCTCCCCGCCCAGGCGCAGACTCACCCGCTCGAACAGCGCCCGGTGGTCGTCCCGCTGCCGTTGCCAGAGGGTTTGCGCCGAGAGGCGGGCGGCCGCCAGGAGCTGGCGACGGCACTGCGCCTCGGGATCGTTGCCGCGGAAGGAGGTCGCCGCCGCCAGGAGCAGCAGGACCTCGTCCGCGCCCTGCACCTCGAGCCGATCTTCGGCGTCGGTGACGCGACCGCCCTTGGCCAACACCCGCAGCCGGGCCGCGAAGCACAGGCCCACGTTCTCACCCGTGGCATGGTGGGGCCGCGGAATCTGGCCGCACAGCCGCAGGTCGCCCTCGTCCACCAGGGTTACAGCGGCGGTTTCCCGAGTCAGCTCCGCGCTGAAAGAGATCCTTCCGGGCCGGTCGGCGCGCAGGCGCACCACCAGGACCTGGTCCACGGCCGAGCACCAGGCCTCGCGCAGATACCAGACGCGGTTGACCCGGTAGCGGGTACTTGCCACGCCGTCGGCCAAGCTCAGATCGCGCCGGTAGTCCGCCGCCGTTTCGCTTTCGGGAAAGCGCAGCCGCAGGTCCCCCAGGGGCTGGTAGGAGTCGATGCGGCAGGGCACTCCGAGCAGCGATTGCTCGGCGCGCCGGGTGGCGTCTTCGTTGCGGCCCTCAAAGAGCAGGCGGCGCACCTCCGCCAGGCCCGCCTGCGCCTCGGGGTTGTGCCGATCCCGCGGATAGCCGTCCCACAAGGTCTCTTCGTTGAGCTGGAAGCGCTCCAGCGGGACCCCGCCGAAGACCATGGCCCCCAGGCGGCCATTGCCAATGGGCAGGGCCTCGACCCACTGCGCCGCCGGCTGTCGGTACCACAGGCTCAGACGCTCGAGATCCGACAGCGGACCGGGGCCACGGCGGCTCGCCGACGAACGACGAGCAGTGGCAGAGGCGGGCGGTGAACGCAGTGTCATCGGCGTGAACTCCTCCGAACCGACTTACGTGGCACGATCCGTGCCGCGGTCGGCAGCACCAGTGCCCGTGTTGACCAGCATGATCTCAAGCCCGTCGACGGGTCTCAGCCGGGCATCGTTGGTGTAGAACACGTCGCATCCCGCCAGTACGGCCGCTGACAATTGCAGCGCGTCTGGAAGCCGCAGGCCGAGACGCGCACGCAGCTCTGCCCCATACACGGCAACCGCCTCATCCACGGCCAGAAGTGGCGTCTGCAACAACTCGTGCACCGCCGCGCGGTACTGCCGGGCCAGTCGGGCGTCGCCTGCCTTGCCCGGACCCACCAGCAATTCCGCGAGCGTCAGGACCGAGCTCTCCAGCCAGATGCCGTTCTGGATCCAGCCCGCCAGTTGCCCGGAAACCTTCGCCCGCAGGGCCGGTTCGCCCTCCAAGAGGTAGATCAGCGGAGACGTATCCAGGAATACCCTCTTCATCGCTGTGAGTCCCACGCCGCGCGCTCGTTGTCAACCCAGTCGTCCGCCCGCCGACCGCGCTCGGTGACACCGCCAAGCCCTGCCAGACGTTCGACGGCGCGCAAGCGCAGCGCGATGTCCCCGCCGGCCGCATTGCCAGCGTTCAGCGGAGACAGCATCGCCATCGGTCTTCCAGCCCGCTCGATGATGATGGTTTCGCACCTCAGCATGACTTCGTCCAGCATCACGCCAAGATGTCGACGAACCTCCATTACCGGAACTGTTTTCATCTTCGCCTGCCTCTGTCATCAACTATACTAATCAGCATATCATATTATATAACTGTCATATCATCTACGCAAGCGCGAGGCGGGTCCAGTGCGTCGTGGCGAGGCGGTCGCCTGACGCCGCGGCGGGCTGGGTTGGGCGGGTGGCAGTCAGGTCAGTTCCCCTCCTTCTGCGGCGTCCCGGCGCGCCCTCGGCCGCGGACGCTTTGGACTGCGGCGGCCCGCCAGGGTCCTGAGCGCAGCGCAGCGACTTGACGCCGCTTTCTCCTTTGGTTACGTCACGATGCCCGCACGCAGCACAATTCCACCGCAGTGTCGAGCTCGTCTCCCCGTTGTTTCAGGCGATGTCGACGCGCAGCCAGTGGCGATAGGCCAGGACGAGGCCGGCCCCGCCGAGCACGACGCTGGCACCGGCGACGAACGCAGTCACCGGCAGGCGGTTCAGGAAGAGACAGCCCATCAGGATGGCTGTGCCTGCCGTCATGGCGACGACGAGTCCCACGATCATCGGGATGGCCGAGCGCAGGGTGCTCAGCCGTGCCAGCAGGGCGAAAGCGACCACTTGCCAGGGCCCGCTGACGCAGACGGCGACCAGGACGTCGCCCCCACGGATGGCGTCGGGGAAGCACCGCGACCCCAGGACCATCACCCCCGCCAGCAGCAGCCAGGCCAGGAGCTGGGCGAGCAGGACGGAGGCGCCCTGCTCCAGCACGAAGTCCCGGCGCCGCACCGGATAGGTCAGCTCCCGCGCCAGCATGCCGCCGCGCATCTGCCAGGCGCTCACCCCAATCATCGAAGGCATGATGATGATGATCCACAGGGTACCGCGCAGGACCAGGGCCAGAACGTCGGGGTGACCGCGCGTCATGCCGGATTGGACCGCCACCATCACCACCCACATGACCGCAGGCATGAGGATGGTCATCCAGCCGTTGGCCTGGGCGCGGCGCCAATGCACGATGCGCCGCCAGCGAGAATGGCCCACGAAAGGCATGACGTCGGGGATCTGCACATCGCTGAGGCGCAGCCAGAGGCTCTGGTCGCGGTCCAGGCGGCGAAAAGCCGTCAACATACTGCGCCGCGCCTGCGGTCCGCTGAGCTGGCGCAGGTTGCCGCGGAACTGCACCTCGTAGCCAGGAGTATCCTCGTTCATGGTGGCCAGGAAGAACACGGTCTCGGCAATCAACCAGAGCCCGCCCAGGCTGAACCCCGCCGCCGCCCACGGATGCTGACCTGCCGCCATGGCCGTGGTCGCGGCCGCCACCCTCGGCACAAACAGGATCAGGAAGCCGGTGCCGAAAACTCCCGCACGCCAGCCGCCGCGGCAGCACCCCGCGAACGCCAAGCCGGCCAGGGGCAGCGCCACCCCAAGCACGCCGAGGGCGCTCCCGCCGCCCGCATAGGCGAGGGCCGGAAAGGGCAGCACGGTCACGGTCAGCCAGAGCAGCCCGACCACGAGATGCGGCGTGCGAAAGCCGGGGAGCAACGCGGCCCGGTAGGCCCCGAGCTGCTCCTTCAACTGGAAGGCGATGGCGGCGCCGGTGTAGCCTACGCCCAGCAGCAGCATGGGCCAGAGCTCGCGGCCGCCGTGGGAGAACCGGGCCGTGGAGGAGTAGACCCCGAGCTGGCACAGCCAGAACAGCAGCACCAGCCAAAACTGCCAGCGGCAGAAGTACGAACGCAGGACAGTCCAGAACGGCTTCATGGAGACTCCTCCGCTCCGCGATGCAGTTCGAGGAAGACGTCCTCGAGGCTCAGGTCCACCACCGTCACCTCGGCCGCCAGCTCCCGCTGCAGCCGCGCGACGATAGCGGGGACCTCGCCCTGGACCGTGAGCACGGCGCTGCTGCCGGTCGCCTGGTAGCGCAGGATACCCGGTCCCCCGTGAAGTACCGCCGGCAGCGGGCGGGTCGAGGTCAGGCGCAGTTCCTTGACCGAGGCCCTCAGCTCGTCCAGGTCGGTCATCTGCAAGAGCTTGCCTTCCTTGAGGATGGCCACATGACTGCAGACGCGCTCGACGTCGGTGGTAATGTGGGTGGAGAGCAACACGGTGCGGGTGCCGTCCGCCACCAGGTCCACCAGCAGCCGCAGGAAGTCGCGCCGACCCTCGGGGTCCAGCGCCGCCACCGGCTCATCGAGCAGCAGGACGTCGGGGCGAGAGGCCAGCGCCAAGAGAATGGCCAGCTTCTGAAGCTGTCCGACGCTGAGCGCGCCGATGCGCTGGCGCGGCTCGAGAGCGAAGGTCTTGAGCAGCTCTTCGACCAGCACGTTGTCCCAACGCTCGTAGAAGGCGCCCTGATAGGCGATGCCCTGGCGAACGCGCATCCACGGATAGATGAGCGGCTCCTGCGGCACATAGCCGACCCGCGCCTTGGCGGCCGGCGAGAGGTCGGTGGAGTCCTCGCCCAGCAGGCTGCAACTGCCCGCCGTGGGTCGCAGCAGGCCCAGCAGACACTTGATCAGGGTCGTCTTGCCGGCGCCGTTGCGCCCCAGCAGGCCGGTCACCGTCCCCGGGGCCAGGGTCAGGCTGACGTCGGTCAGCGCCGGGCGCGTTCCAAAACTCTTGGCCAGATGCCGCACATCCACCGGGCTTGCTGAGGGGTTCATGGCCATCCTCCATACGGTCGTGTCGGGCACACTACTCCGACAGGGTGACGAGGTAAGGGTCGAGAGCCTGCCGCACCTGCCCGCGCGTCAGGGCCAGGTGATGCGCCTTGGCGGCCACTTGCTCCAATAGCGGCCGCAGCTCGTCGAGCCGGTCCCGGGCCGACACCTCGGGCCGTTGCGGGCAGAGGCGCATGCCCGTGCCACGCACCCGCTCCACCACCCCCTCGGCCTCCAGCGCCGAATAGGCCTTCGACACCGTCATCGGATTGATCGCTAAAGTGGTCGCTACCGAACGCACCGACGGCAGTAGGTCACCCGGCCGCAGCTGGCCGCTCAACCCCAGCACCCGCACCTGGTCCATGAGCTGGCGGTAGATCGGCACCCCCGAGGAGGGAAAGACGCGAAGCAGACCTTCGGTCGACAGAGTCATCGCAGCGGGCTCCCGGATGGCTGTATTTGTGTATCGTTACAACAATACACAAAGACACCAGAGCATGTCAAGGGGCGGAGATTGCGGTCTGGAGCCCGCCGTCCGCTCGGCGCCAGCCGGGCTTCGGCGGTATCCGGTGCAGGTCGATCCCTTCCACACCGGGCCATCACCTCGGCACGAGCACGATGCGATCGAGATTCAGGCCCATGCCAAAGCGGTTGGTGAGGGTGAGGCGGTGTTGGCCGGCGGCCAGGTCGAGCTCGAGGGGCGCCACCGCGGTGCGCACCTGGAAGGCGCGCCACTCGCCAGCGTTGCTGCGGGCCCAGCCCCCGCTGGGTGCGAACCACAGGGCCGCCGCCGTTCCCTGGTCGACCTGGAATTCGGCCAGGAGACCGGCCTCGGTGGCGGCCACGAACCAGACCTGGTAGCGGCCGGCGGTGGGCACTTCGAGGTCCCACGAGAGGGCATGGCCGGGAAGGTTCCAGGCCCAGAGGTTGTCGTTGCCGGAGGCCCCAGCGTGGGTGCCACCGCTAAGCTGCACCTTGCCGCCACTCTCTCGCCAGTTCCGCTCGGCCTCGAAGACCAGCCCGGCCGGCAGCTGGTCCAGCGCCAGGGCGGGAAGCGCGACCGCGGGGACTGCGGCTTCGAGGTCGACCTGCGGGGGCAGATTCGGGCCGCTGAGACGCAGCGTGTCGTCGCCGGTCAACCACAGCCGCCCCTGTTCGTCCACGTGAGGGCCGGAGAGTCGGACGCCAGGCAGCGGCGTGGCGCGGTAGGCGCCGCGGGGCAGGAGGGCTCGGCCGGAGACGATGCACTGGCCGCGGCCGTAGCGCTGCCCGCGGAGTTCGCAGGTGCCGCCCGCGGCCGTGAGGCGCACTGTCAGCGCCGCTGGGGGTACGGGTGTGCCAGGCCAGACCAGGAGGCTGTCCTGCCCCGCCGCCAGGGTCAGAGACCACTGCGCCGGTTCGATCTCGGCGGCCACGGCGGCGCCGGCCCGGGTGAGGGCGCCGGCCCGGCTGGGCCAGCCGAGGGTGACCGCGCCGCCAGGGCCAGCGCTGTCGAGGCGTCCGCCGTCGGCCGCGACCGCGGCGGTCAGGTCCATAGCCGTGGCCGCCTGCACCAAAGGCATGGCCGCGGCGCGCAACTGCCGCCCAGCAGCCAGCAACCAGGCCCGCGGTTGGCCGTCGCGATTCCTGGAAACCGCGAACAGACGGCCATCGCAGACGACGTCGGCGAGGGTCAGGGGTCCCTGCCATCCGGCCCGGGCGAAGCCGACCAGGGTGGATGAGCCATCCGCAAAGCGCAGCTCGACGCCGTGGGCAGACTCCGATTCGACCAGGCGGGCCGCGGGGCGTTGGGCTTCCTCGCCAGCTCTGGCGGGCGAGAGTACCGTCAGAAACTCGCAGGCAGCCGCGGCCTGCGGCAGGGCCGCGGTCAGGTGCCACTGGTTGCCGAAGGCTTTGTCTGGCGGCCAGGCGACGGGCGTGTCGAACTGGTCGGTCTGCGTCAGCTCGATCCCCGGTGGCGCCAGGAACCGTGCCAACAGGCTGGCCTTGGGCCGCTGAATGAGTGCCGTGCCCGCGCTGGCATCCAGCCTCATCTGGTCCAAGGCGTGCAGGCGGAACTCGAAGCGCCGCGGCGTCGCGCTGGCCAGATCGTCGCGCAGAACGAACAGCCCCGGCCGCACCTGCACCACGTCGCGTCCGGCCCGGCTCAGGCGTCCGCCGTAGGCCGGGGTGGCATCGCCGCTGACCAGATCGAAGCCCTCCCCCGAGACGAAGGCCGTAATCCGCCCCTGCGCCTGCCAGCCGCGGTCCTGGCCCTGGCCCCCATCGAAGGTGATGCCGCACTTGGCCTTGGTCTGTCGCGTCCACTGGTCGTGGTGTTCCGAGCCGTAGTAGTTGTAGTGCCCGGTGGCGATGGCCAGAGGCTCGCCGAAGGCTTCCAGCACGAAGCAGTTCTGGTCGTTGTGCCCATGCGAGACGGCTCCGTAGGGCGAGGCGCGCAGGCTGAAGGCGACGTCGTCCGCGCCGTTGGCGAAGTCGGTGTGCAGACAGGCCAGGCCGACCTGCGCGAACAGCCGTGCCTGGGGCAGTTCGACGGGTGGCTGACCCTGGAGCGCGTCGTCTTTGAGCACAATGCCTAAGATGCTGTTGCCGCCGCCACGATGCTGCTCGTCGGCATACCAGCGCAGATGGGCATCCTGGGTCAGGGTGCTGAACCAGTACATCAGGTCCGGGGCCGGGCTGGCCGCGAACTGCGCCCCGTCGCCAAAGGGCGCCATCTGCGAGTAGGGCGGGGTCAGGTAGAGCCGGTAGTAAGGAGTGTTGTGAAAGAAGGGCCGCTGGCTGAGGTCGACGCCGGTCGCCTCCCGCAGGGCCACGACGAAGTGCAGGGCGAAGGACATGTAGGCAGCCCAGTAGCCCGGCCCCTCGTTCCAGCCACCGTCATTGCCGCCCCAGGCCGGGTAGACGCCCCAGTAAATCTGCACGATGTAGTCCAGCCAGGTGCGTGCCTCAGGCACCTCCGGCAAGAGCTCCAGAGCCGCTTCGCCCAGAAAGCCGATGATGCGGCCAGCGTGGCTCTCGTAGGGGTTGTTGTCGTAGGGCTTACGCCGCAGCAGGTCGAAGAAGTCCGTGGCCCGCACCCGCATGCTGGTCTCGATCAGAGTGCGCTCCGCGGGGCTGCACAGCTCCCAGGTCCAGTCGTAGGCCCGCACGCCGCGCATCATGATCCACATGGCCGGTTCGTCGTTGTGGGTCACGCGGGTGCTGCCCTTGGGGTCCCAGGCGAAGAAGTGCAGCAGACGGCGTTTGGCTTCGGCGCCGCAGGCGGGGTCGCCGCTGAGCAGATAGGCCAGTGCGGCCTGCTCCATGCGGTCCATCGGGGGGCGGGTGGTGCGGATGATGGTGGCGTAAGCCTGGCTGCGCTCCTGGCCGCCCTTGGGCAGGAAGGCGGGCTCCGCAATGAGCTCCTCCCCGGCGAACGCGCGCACCGTCTTGGCCAGGCTGTCGGCCATGCTCTTGAGATCGCCGTTCGTGGCCCGCTGGCGCAATTCCGGCAGCCGGCCAGCACGCACAAACAACCGCGGTCGGGCAGTCGGCACCTGGAAGCTGTCGCGTCCCGGATAGGCCCACGGAGTTGCCGTCGCGGGGACCACGAAGCGCCGGGGCCGACTCCAGACCGTAGGCACGATCCCCGTGTCCACCCCGTAGCGCCAGTGCCAAGCGCCCGGCTCCAGGGGCGCGGTCAGCATCGCGCAGCACCAGGCCAGGTCCGGTTGACGGAGGGTGTCGGCAGCGGCGAAGGTCGGTTCCCGGGCGACCTCGAGGCGGTAGGTGACACCCGTGCCAGAGGGCAGCCAGAGGAAGGGGGGCGGGTTCAGACTCACCGTCTCGCCATCAGCCGGGCTATAGGGTTTGTTGCGACCGAGTACAGGCTCGCGGTCGAGCGCCTGGGCCGGCGGGATGGCTGCTGTCTGCATCTCCGCCGCCGTGGCGGGCCGCACCCAGACATCGTCCCAGAGCGTTTCACCCGGCGTGAGCCAGTGGAAGACCTCCAGGACCACGGCGCGGGTGTCGGGCGGCGCCTGAAACGTCGCCTGGGCCGGCGCCCAGGCCGGGCTGGCCGGAAAAAAGGCCTGCTGCAAACCGATCTCGTCCCACTTCTCGGCGCTACGGTGAAACAGCAGCCGCAGCGACGCCCCCCGGCCCGGGGCGGCTTCCACCCCGACGGTCCGGTACCAGCCGCCCACGGTGATGCTGCGCTGCTCCGTCGGCCAGGGGATCTTCTGCGTCCAGGCCGAACGCTGCTCGGGCGTGGTGCTCCGCAGCACGACGCAGCGAGCGCCGGTATGCGGGTCGCGCTCCTGCACGGCGCCCTGGCCGCCGGTGCGGAAGTCGTTGATGGACCAGCCGACCGGCCGACCCTCAGGCGACATCTCCTCAAAGCCCGCATTCTTGAGGGCGGGCGCTTGTGCAGACGCCAGTCCCGCGGCGGTCACCAGTAACCCCAGTATCGTGAGACGCATTGCGGACTCCGCAGTAGAAGGAACTCGGTTCTCGGCCCGTGCCGCAAAGCATAGCCGCCCGCGGCGCGCCGGTCCATTCGCCGGCGGCGAGTCTTGATCCCGCGGGGCGGCCTGGGTATCTTCACCAGGCCGCACCGCCTACGAGTCCGACAGGTCCGACCCGTCCGCCGCCGCCCCGGTCTGCCCGCGCTGCGGCAAACCCATGCAGCGCCGCACCGCGAAGCAGGGCGCGCATGCCGGCCAGCCGTTCTGGGGTTGTTCCGGCTACCCCGAGTGCAAGGGCACTCGTCCCGTCGACGCGTCCGACGGGTCCGACGGGTCCGACTGTTCCCAAGAGCGTGGCGGCTAGCGGGCCGCCCCGCTCTACCGATCCAGGGCGGCGAGCGCATGCACCACGTAGCGGTCGCCGGGGTTGACCTGGAGGGTCACACCGGCGGCGAAGTCCTTGGGGTCCTTGAACCCGGCGATGAACCCCAGTTCGCCGGTGCTGACGTGGGCGCCGTCGCTGGCCTGGATCGGGAACGAGGTGTCGCAGTCCAGGCTGTTGAGGATGTGTAACGGGCGGCCGACGAGGGCGGGGTCGGTCGGCAGAGGCGGCTCCAGTTCGAGCCGGTTGTGGGTCGGGTCGGCGAGGTCGACAGCCTTCACGACGCCGGTCCAGGCGGCCTGCGGACTGCGCACCTCGATGGCCCCGGCGCGCAGGAGAGTTCCACCGCTCAACCGCAGGCTCTTCACCTCTGTCCCCTGCCGTCGCACCAGGCCGAAGAGGCCCTCCATCTCGATGTCGCCCTCCACGCTCACTCGGCTCGGTTGCTCGCAGGCAATGAGGATATCGGTGCGGCCATCGGTAAGCTCAACCGCGACCGCGGCCACGGTGTCCGGAGCCGCGGTGGTGATGACGGGCAGCGGGCGGACGGCCCGGATGAACGGCGTCTTCTCGTAGGGTTCGAGCACGGAGACGTACTGGCTGCGCAGGCCCTGCCCGAAGCGGCTCTGGATCAGGTAGCGCAGGCTGGCCGGATTGCCCTTCTTGTTCTGTGGTGGCTGGCCGCTGGCCAGAGCGACCTCGTCGCAGGGCGTCAGGGCGTGTACCCGCAGGTGCGGTTCGGCGCCGTCCTTGATGCGGCCACGCAGGTCCTCGATGCGCCAGTCGACCGTGTAGGGCGCCGTCACCCCAGCGCGGCTCCGTGCCACCTCGGTCAGGTAGGAGAAGCCGCTGGTGGTGGTGAGGGTCTCGCCTTTGCCCGGCAGGGCTTCGAAGGCGACCTCGGGTCCAGCGAAGGTACCCTTTTCCTGTGGGACGAGGTCGAGGCCGACCGGCGCGGCCGTGGTAGCCCCGCCGCAGAGGATGAGTCGGTGCGTGGCCCCACCACGGGCGCGGAAGACGTCGAGTACGTAGCTGTCTGTGTCGCTGACGTCGATGAGGGCAACGCAGCGGCGGTAGGCCTCCAGGGTCTGGCCGTAGGCGCCGGGCGAGGCGACCTGCATGACCCGTAACGGCGCCTGTACGGCGAAGAGCTCGAGCTTGCCGCCGGGGCTATAGGCCGAACGGCAGTCGTCCACCATCAGGGTGCAGTGGCTGGAGGTGTTGGCGGTCCAGGCGATGCGTTGGGGGTACGACCCCGTGAAGGCCGGGTAGCCGTGGTCCGGCAGCAGATCGACATTCTGGGCGAACAGCCCCAGGCTCAAGTTGTCGTGGTGAGAGTGGCCTTTGCCGGCACCGAAGTGCAGGGCTACGGCCCGGCCGCTCTCCGGGCGCTCTGTCTGCAGGACCGCCTGGCCATAGCGGCTGAGGAAGTCCGAGCTCAGGCGCGGGTCCGCCTGCCCCGCGGCGGCCTCGACCGCACGCACCAGCGCCTCGGGGTCCTCCGCGAAGGCAGTGGTCGGGCGCAGGCGCAGCGCGCTCGCCTTGCCCTCGGCGCGGCGCCAGGCCCAGGCCGCCATGCGCGGATCGCCGAACAGCCGATAGCCACGCAGGAAGTGTTCCGCGGCGCCGACCCGGCCCCAGGAGCCGCAGGCGCCGGTGTCGCCGAAGTTTGGCATGACGGCGTCGAGCACGTTCAGGCGCGCTTCCACCAGAACACACTGCCGCAGCTTGGGGTACTCCTTGAGCAGATCATGGCGCTGGTAGGCTGGGTAGTCGGCAAGGATCTCGGCCAACCTGAGCATGCAGCGGCTCCAGATCAGGCCGTAGCCGCCGCACTCACCCCCCATGCCATCGCGATCCAGTCCCTCGACCATGGCCCAGGGAACCGGGTCCTTCGCGCGGCGGTAGGCGGGGTTGGTGACCGGGAAGGCGGGGTCGAACAGCCAGTCAAGCCACTCGTCGGTCAGGCCCGGACGGTCCAGAGCGATAGCGGCCAGCGCCAGGCAGGTATGGCTCATGCCGGTATTGCCGTCGATGCGGCCGTCTTTGACCGATCTGAGGATTTCGAGCAGGAGCTGATCCTCGATGTGGCGGCAGATGGCCGCGGCACTGCCTTTATCGGCCAGCTTGCAGCGGGCGCTCTGAGCAGCGCAGAAGGCGACCAACTCCGGGTCCGCCTGGATGCCGTCGAAGATCAGGTCGTAGGCCCGCGCCAGAGCTTCGCCAGTGTTGCATTCCCAGATCTTGCCGCGGATACGGCCCTGCAGGGTCCCGCCGTGGGAGTGCTGGAAGCCGAGTTTGCCGAGCGGGTAGTAGTCCATCTCCGGGTAGACGTCGGCGATGCGGTCGAGGAGGACGGCGGCTTTGTGGGCGTAGCGTGCCTCGGAAGTCATGGCGTAGGCCCAGGCGAGGTCCTGCACCCCGGCGATGATGCGGTTCCAGTAGGCGTCGTTGCAGTAGGCGATGGCGTGGTGGAGGTTGCCCTTGGCGTCGGTCAGGCCGTAGCCATCGTCCACCCAGAGAAGATGTTTCGGGTCATTGGCGTCCGGATGGTCGGCGTTGAACAGCAAGGAGCGGTCGCCGCGGTCGCGGCGGAAGTAGCCCTGCTCATCCAGGCTGCTCTGATAGAAGGCCCCGAAGTCGTTCTTGGGGAAGGTCTCTTGGCAATGCGGACAGGCCACCTTCCATTCGCGCTTCCAGAAATCAGTACGGCCGTCGAAGCCAAAGGCCTTGCCGCAGTTGGGGCAAGCGTCAGGTTTGCCCTCATAGAGCAGGCCGGCAGCCAGGTAAACGGCACGGGGCAGTTCCTGCGACGAGACCCGCCGCCAGAGGTCCGCATCGCTCTGTGTCACCCATGGTTCCGCGGCTTTGACGTACTCCTGCTGCCAGGCTTTCACCCAGGGAAACTGTGCGGCATTGCGCAGGGCTCGGGCTCGCATCTCGGCAGTGACCAGACGGCTGGACTCCTTGGCCCCGGCGCCGATGGCAGCGCCGAGCACGGAAAGCACGGTCAGACTCACGGACAGGTGTGGGTGCATGGCGGTCTCAATTCTTAACCCTGACGCCCGGCTCAGGCGGTACTTCCGCAACCGCCTCACTATATTCACTGCCGACTGGATTGCGCTCGGAACGCGACCCGGAAGGCGGCACCCTTAGGCATGGACACAGGCTCCCGACAGCAGGTCTTCGGGCTCACGGCGATGGCCTTCGCCGCGGCGGCCACGGGCTTGCCCGGCGGGCGGGAGCGGGCCCTGTGGGTCTACCGCGAGGCGTGGCGCGGCCGACGCCTCCCCGCGGACCTGCCGGGCGTCTGGCGCACGGTCTTCGACGACGCGGTTCCCGAGCCGGTACAGCAGACCGAGGAGACGGCCGCTGCCGGGACGACGGCCAAGTGCCATCTGCGTCTTGCCGACGGGCGCGAGATCGAGATGGTGCGCATCCCCATGCGCTCCGGTCCTGAAGGCGCCGAAACCTGTACTCTGTGCCTGTCGAGCCAGGTCGGCTGCCGCCGGGGCTGCGCCTTTTGCGAGACCGGGCGCCTGGGCCTGGTCCGCCAGCTTGAACCCGCGGAGATCGTCGGGCAAGTCGTCGCCGCCTTGCGCCTGGGTTGGCAGCCCCGCAACCTGGTCTTCATGGGCATGGGCGAACCCCTGGATAATCTCGAGACGCTGCTGGCCGCTCTGCACGTGCTCACCGACACCCGTGGGCTGGACCTCGCCCGCGAACGGCTCACGGTCTGCACCGCCGGGAACGCCGTCGGCATCGCTCGGCTGGCGGCCCTGGGTTGGCCGCGCCTCAATCTCGCCATCAGCCTGAACGCGACCGACGATGCGACCCGCAACCGCCTCATGCCCATCAACCGGGAGACCCCTCTCGCCGACCTGCAGGCGGCCTTGATGGCCTACCCGAAACGCCGCAACTTCGCCCTGGGGGTGAACTGGTGCCTGCTGCCCGGCATCAACGACAGCCGCGCCGAGGCGGCGCGCCTGGCCGCCTTTTGCGCTCCCCTCGGGCGGGTCATGATCAACTTGATCCCCTACAATCCGGGATCGCAACCCCTGACCCGCGCCCCTGAAGAGGCCGAGATCGAACGCTTTATCACCTGGCTGCGGGAAGAGAATCTGCCGGTACGCTGCCGAACCCCGCGAGGTCGCAGCATCATGGCCGCCTGCGGGCAGCTTGGCAGTGCCGGGGAGAAGGCGTAAACGCCGCTCCCGCGTGGTTTCCTTGGAGCCTGCGCTGCCGAGCCCGTCCCGGGTCCGCCGCGGCGGGTGTTTTCGACCTGTGCAATAAGGAAGTCCGTCGCTTTCTCAAAACCGCCCTGGCCCCGGCGGCAGGGCGGTGGGATGGCGCGAACCAGCGTTGTATAGTGGTGAAGCGTATCAGGAGCCTGCCCTATGAAGACACTCAAGACGCCGCGGTCGTGGCGTGCGGTTCTGTTCGTGCTGGTCGCGTTCCTCAGCGCCGGGGCGCTGGCCGCGGAACGGGTTGATCCGCCCGAGGACGAGGGGTATTTCCTCTCCCTGAAACAGAAGGGGCAACTCTTCTGGTGTGGACGCATGCAGGACACTGCCGGACGCTGGTACGACGTCTGGATTTGCCCCGGCTACAGCGAGCCGACTTCCTACGCTTGCGAACATTTCGGGGAAAGCGGCAGGCAGTTCCACAAGTACCTGGAGGCAGACAAGTACAAGAAACTCGCCGACAGCAGTGCGGAGTGCTATGACTGGGCCTTCCAGGACTGCATCGGCAACTTCGTGCTCCGGGGCGTTCCCAAGGCCTGGCAGCGCTACCTGAGCAAGGCCGCGGAGCGCCGGCAACGCCGCGTTTTCGGCTCGGCATTGGCCTACCCGTGGGCGCTGGTGGAGGGGGTCTCCGACACCCTCTTCCGGGCCACAGGCGGGCTCTGCGGCATGGTCCTCGGCAGCGTGGCCGGAACCGCGGTGGTGCCGGCGTGGTATGGGCTCGATTCCGGCGTTGCGGGCACCGCAATCCTGGTCGGGGAGGGCCTGGTGCTTCCCGTTTCCGGCTATGCCTGGAACACCCTGATCTCGCCGCCGCTGGCGCTGCTGGGCGGGCCGCGACCGGCGCCTTCCCGCGCCGATGGTTTCTGGGTCCGCATCGTCGACGAACAGGGCCGCCGGTTGAAGCTGGACCCCGAGCAGGTGGCCGCCGCCGTAGCCTGGGGCGTGCTCATGCTCACCGAAGTGCAACCCTCTCTCGACCGGAGCCAGAGCATCGCCAAGGAAACCGAACAGAAGATCAGTGGGATGCGCCAGGACGCGACCCGCGAACAGCTGCGGCTGCAGGATGAAGCAGAGCGCCGGGCCGCGCAATTCCGCGACTCGGTCGGACGTCCCGCCGCTCCCCTGGCCGTGCTCGAGCGTCACCGTGATCAGATCACTGACGCTCTGCGCCAGGACGGCACCCTCTCGCAGCCGGACATCCAGAAGATCATGGAGCTCATCCGCCGCTATCCACCGCCGCTGCCGCCACCGCTGCCGAAAAAAGCGCCGCCCGCCGCGCGCGGCGGCGCCGTTCCCCCGTAGGTCCCGCGCCCTGCCAGCTCGCCCCGGCGCCATTGCAGCTCGGGGCGCAGGCAGCGCCGACCCGGAACTCGAAACTCGGGGTCCTTGGGGGCCTCAACTCGGGTGCGACATGACCAGGACGGTGCCCATGGTCCGGTCAGGGGCATCGATGTGGGCCGAGACCGCCACGTCAATGTCTGCCAGGGGTACCTTGTGGGTGGTCAGGCTCTGCACGTCCAGCTTGCCCTCGCCCATCCAACGCAGAGCCAGCTTGAGGTGGCTCTGGGTAGTCCAGCGCATGAACACGGGCGGGTACTCGTAGTCGCCGCGTTCCCACGGATCGTCATGGTAGCCGGGGCCGGTGCGGGCGCTGCAGCGCAGGTCAAGGTTGCCCAGCCCGGCGCCCCATTGGCACTGCGTCTTCAGACCGCCCACCAGCGAGATCCGGCCCATGCGGTGCGTGTCGGGCGAGAGCATCATCACCTTCGCGACCGACTCGAGCGCCTTGGTGCCGTCGCCGCCGAAGGCCATGATGGCCATGTCGAAGCCGCAACCGCGGGTGAACTCCTTGGCCTTGGCCTCGGCGTCATCCGTCCCGATGACGGTGGTGCCGTCGATGCCCCAGCCCTGCGCCACCTCGCAGCGGAAGGGCACCATGTCCCAGCCCATGACGTAACACCCGGCCATCTGGGCCATGCGGCTGGCCATCTGGCCCACCAACCCCAGGCCCACGACCACGATGTACTCACCGATCGCCGGCTCGGCCCGGCGTAGCGCCCACAGCGAGGTGATGGCCAAGTGCGTGTAGGCGCCCTGCTCGTAGGTGACGTTGTCCGGCAACTTGCAGCAGAGGTTCTTGGGCACCACGGCGTAGGTGGCGTGCTGCGCGTAGCCGCCGCCCATGCAGGCCACCCGGTCGCCCGGGATGAAGTCTTTGACGCTCTCATGGACGGCAATGATCTCGCCCGCGTTCTGGTAACCGAAGGCCCGTGGGGTGCCCTTGTCCGTCTTGCCCTCCTGGCGCGCCGACTTGGCGCCGCTGAGTTCAGTCCCAGGACTGATCAGCGAGGCATAGACCTTCACCATGACCGTGCCCTTGGTCAGCTCCGGAAGGGGTTGCGTGATGACGCACCCATGTCCCGTCCCATCCAAGGCGCCCACCTGGCGTTCTGTCGGTAACATGACGCACCTGCCTCTCCGCATAGTTCATGTATATAACCGCCGCGCGGCGCCTGTGCCGGCGCCAGGAGCGTGAATGTAAGGCGCTTTCACCGACCGCGCAACAAGGGTACGGCGGATGGGGCGCAAGTCAGTTCCGTAGGGGTTTCTGTTTCGATCATCTCCGCCTCCGGCGAGCAGAACGGGTCACGTGACTCTTGGGGGAGACTTCCGGCGGGAGGTGTCGCGAAGGCCAGACGCCGCGGAGCGCTGAAAGCGCGGCCATCCCTCAGCCCAGGGCAGCGCCCTGGGAATGGAATCCCAAAC